>CAHJWU010000030.1 GCA_903643085.1 Rhodospirillales bacterium | reverse complement strand
TCCAGCGGGCGCTCCAGCAGGGACGCGCCGCGCAGGCCGGCCAGCAGGTCCTGCCGCCAGCGCATGATTTCGGTGCGCGCGGCCCGGCTGGTCAGGATGATGAAGCTCATGTCCGACCAGGGCGGCTGGTTTTCCGCCCACGCCGTCAGCACCCGGGCGGGCGGGCCGAACAGCGCCTCTTCGGCGACCATCGCACCGCTGGCGCCGGCGTCGAGTGCGGCCACGAGGCAGTCGACGGAGCGGCATATGTGGCTGGGCTGGTTCGCGCGGGCGAGCAGGTCGGCCACCGCCGGGCCATCCCGGCCGATCGGGGCCAGGATGAGGATACGGGCCTCAGGATTCGTCAGGCTGGTCATCGCTCCCCTCGATGAGAAGCGGACTCTTCTCGCCGATGTAACGCGGGGTGCCTGAAAAGATGCCGGAGAACTGGGTGAGGGGCGGCCCGACCGCCAGGCCGTCCTGGGAGAGGCGGAACTCGCGTATGGTGTGCTCGTGGTGGCCGCTGCGTTTCTTGACCACGGACATGGCGCGCCGGACGGTGCCGTCCGCCTCGAAATAGCGCAGCATGATAACGGCGTCGCTGAGATAGCTGATGTCCAGCGGGGTATCCATCGGCCCGACCAGGCCGTGCTGGGCGAGGATGAGTATGGTGAGCACGCCGAGCTGGCTGAGGTAGCTCAGCAGCTCGTGCATCTGCAGTATGAGGAAGCGGCCTTCCGGCATGGCGTTGAGGTAGCCGTTCAGGCTGTCGATGACGACGATGCGGGCGTGATCCTGCTCCACCGCGCGGCGCACCAGGTGGGCGAACTCGCCTGGCGAGACCTCTGCCGGGTCGATCTGCTGTATCCTGACCAGGCCGCTGTCGAGGCCCTCGTCGAGCTTCAGGCCGATCGCGCGCGCGCGCGCCTCGATTGTGCCGCGCCCTTCGTCGAAAGCGAAGATGACCGCGTGCTCGCCGCGCGCGGCGGCCGCCAGGGTGTAGGTGAGTGCGAGGGAGGACTTGCCCACGCCGGCGGCGCCGATCAGCAGCGCGTTGGTGCCGCGTTCCAGGCCGCCGCCCAGCATGCGGTCCAGCCCCGCGTTGCCGCTGGTGGTGAACTCGCCGATGAACGATTTGTGGTGTTCGGCGGCGACCAGGCGCGGGTAGATGGCCAGCCCGCCCGGCACGATGGTGAAATCGTGGAAGCCGCCGCGGAACTGCATGCCGCGCATCTTGACCACGCGCAGGCGGCGGCGTTCCGCGCCGTAATCGATGGCGAGCTGTTCGAGCAGGACCACGCCGTGCGAGATGGAGTGGAGCTGGAGGTCGGTCTGGGCGGAGGAGAGGTCATCCAGCAGGACCATGGTGCATCTCCGGCTGGCGAAGAAATGCTTCACGGCGAGTATCTGGCGGCGGTAGCGCAGCGGGCTTTGCGCCAGCAGGCGCATCTCCGACAGGCTGTCGAACACCACGCGGGCCGGGTCGGTGGCGCGCACGTGGTCGAAGATGAGCTGGCTGGTCTCATTCAGCTCCATCTCGGCCGGATGCAGCACGGTCAGCTCGCGCGAGGGATCGAGCGTAGTCTCCGGCGAGACGAGCTCGAGTATGTCTATCCCGTCCAGGTTCCAGCCGTGGCGGCGGGCGACGAGCTCCAGCTCGCGCCGGCTCTCCGACAGCGTGATGTAGAGCGACCTCTCGCCCAGGCGGGCGCCCTGCATGAGGAACTGCATGGCCAGCGTGGTCTTGCCGGTGCCCGGGCGGCCTTCGTAGAGGTAGACGCGGTCCGGATCGAGGCCGCCGCCGAGTATGTCGTCCAGGCCGGTGTTGCCGGTGGAGATGCGGGCCTGGTCCGGCTCCGGCACTGCGTCGTTCATTCGTGTGGCCGGTCTCTGCTCGCTCGTCGTCGCGTGATGGTGGGGATCGTTTCGGCCGGTTCAACGGCCGTGGCGCCGATTGCGCGGCGCCAGGCAGGCGGGCTTCGCGTGGGCGGGGGCGGTTCTCCGGGCCTTGTGGGTCTTGGCCGGAAGGTGCAGAGGGTCGGCGACCGGCCCTGGTCCGGATGCGCCGGCGGAGGACGGCGGCGGTTCGAAATGTCTGGCACTCCTCGATCGAGAGTGCTAACAGTCCGCGCAGAACGCCGGCCGGTGCGTGGTCCTCAGGGTCTTCGCCCGCCCGTTCGTCAACTGTTCAGGAAGCAAGAACATGAAGTTTCGTCCTCTGCACGACCGCGTGGTCGTTCGGCGCATCACCGCCGAAGAGAAGACACGCGGCGGGATCATCATCCCCGACACCGCCCAGGAGAAGCCGATGGAAGGCGAGGTGATCGCCGCTGGTCCGGGCTCGCGCAACGAGGCCGGCGTGATCGTGGCGCTCGACGTCAAGGCCGGCGACCGCATCCTGTTCGGCAAGTGGTCCGGCACGGAAGTGAAGCTTGACGGGCAGGAGCTGCTCATCATGAAGGAGAGCGACATCATGGGCGTGGTCGAGCAGGGCTCGGACAGCGTTCAGAAGGCCGCCTAACGTGGTTGAGCGGAAACACGCCCTGGCGGCCGTCTGACGCGGTTCTTCTGCGCTCCGGTGCTCATGGCCCAGCGGCCACTCCGCTCCGGTGCTCGAACAACCACGCCAGCCGACTCACCAGGCCGCGTTTCCGCTCGACCACAGCGTTTTTCGTAACACCCATCCCAGTAATGGGGTCTGGGGCCGACTGGCCCCAGCGGGGTCCAGGGGCAGAGCCCCTGGCCTTAAAAGGAAGAAACACACATGGCCAGTAAAGACGTACGCTTCGGCGCAGACGCACGCAGCCGCATGCTGCGCGGCGTGGACATCCTCGCCGACGCAGTGAAGGTCACCCTCGGCCCCAAGGGCCGCAACGTGGTGATGGACAAGAGCTACGGCGCGCCGCGCATCACCAAGGACGGCGTCAGCGTCGCCAAGGAGATCGAGCTTGCCGACAAGTTCGAGAACATGGGCGCGCAGATGGTGCGTGAAGTCGCCAGCAAGACCAACGACGTGGCCGGCGACGGCACCACGACGGCGATCGTGCTTGCGGCCGCCATCGTCCGCGAGGGCGGCAAGGCGGTGTCCGCCGGCATGAACCCGATGGACCTCAAGCGCGGCATCGACCAGGCTGTCTCCGCCGTCGTCGGCGAGCTGGCCAAGCGCACCAAGAAGATCACGACCGAGGCCGAGACGGCGCAGGTCGGCACGATCAGCGCCAACGGCGAGGCCGAGATCGGCCGCATGATCGCAGAAGCGATGCAGAAGGTGGGCAACGAGGGTGTCATCACCGTCGAGGAAGCCAAGGGCATCGAGACCGAGCTGGATGTCGTCGAAGGCATGCAGTTCGACCGCGGCTACATGAGCCCGTATTTCATTACCAACGCCGAGAAGATGACGGCGCAGCTCGACGATCCGTACATCCTCATACACGAGAAGAAGCTGTCCAGCCTGCAGACGATACTGCCGCTGCTCGAGGCCGTCGTGCAGTCCGCACGTCCGCTGCTGATCATCGCGGAAGACGTCGAGGGTGAGGCGCTGGCCACGCTCGTGGTCAACAAGCTGCGCGGCGGCCTGAAGGTCGCCGCCGTAAAGGCGCCTGGCTTCGGCGATCGCAGGAAGGCGATGCTGGAGGACCTGGCGATCCTGACGGGCGGCACGGTGATCAGCGAGGATCTGGGCATCAAGCTCGAGAGCGTGACGCTGGACATGCTCGGCCGCGCCAAGAAGGTTCTGATCGAGAAGGAAAACACCACGGTCGTTGAAGGCGTGGGCAAGTCCGAGGACATCAAGGGCCGTTGCGCGCAGATACGCGCGCAGGTGGAAGAGACCACGAGCGACTACGACCGCGAGAAGCTGCAGGAACGTCTGGCCAAGCTGGCAGGCGGCGTTGCCGTGATACGCGTGGGCGGGGCGACCGAGGTTGAGGTCAAGGAGCGCAAGGATCGCGTCGACGACGCGATGCACGCGACCCGTGCGGCCGTCGAGGAAGGCATCGTTCCTGGTGGCGGTGTTGCCCTGGCGCGTGCCAGCCTGGTGTTGAAGGAGCTGAAGGGCGCCAACGACGACCAGCGCTTCGGCATCGAAGTGGTGCGCAAGGCGCTGACCGCGTCCATGCGCCAGATCGCCGAGAACGCCGGTGAGGACGGCGCCGTGATTTCCGGCAAGGTGCTGGAGAACGGCGAGTACAATTTCGGCTTCGACGCGCAGACAGGCGAGTACAAGGACCTGGTTGCCGCCGGCATCATCGACCCGACGAAGGTCGTGCGCAGCGCGCTGCAGCACGCGGCTTCCATCGCGTCGCTGATGATCACCACCGAGGCGATGGTGGCCGAGCGTCTCGAGAAGAACGCGGCCCCGATGGGCGGCGGCGGCGGTGGCGGCGGCGGCATGGGTGGCATGGGCGGCATGGGCGGCATGGATTTCTAAATCCACGCTTGCCTTGCGTGCGTGACCAGGCGGGCCGGGGATGGCGACATCCCCGGCCCGTTCCGTTTGACGTCAGACGGCCTGGAGCCTGATGCCTCCCGGCGGCAGACGGCGCTGGCTCCGCCGCTCGCGTTTCCTGAGGACGCACGCTTCAACGTTCGGCGACAGTGCAGATGAAAGCTTTTGCTTCTTTCGAAAACGAGGACCTGGCTTGCGATTGCTTTCAGGTTGAGTCCTGAGCAAGCAAGCAAGGCCTTCTTTTTTGAAAAAAAGAAGCAAAAAACTTTTATTCCTGCGCAGACTCAGTCGCTTCGGTTTTCCGGAGGCACGACGAACGCCGCAAATGCGGGGAGATAAAAGTTTTTTGGTCCTTTTTTTCAAAAAAGGACTGCTTGCTTTCTGTCTTCGATACAGCATTCCAGCGCTGTTCCGGTAAGCCGTTCCGCCGGCACGCCGCCGCCTTCGCTCAGCGCGAACGCGGCCATGGCTTTCTCCAGCGCGGCTTTGCCACCGAACTGGAAGCCGATCTGCGAGGCATAGGCTGCAGAGGCGGAGATCTTGCGCTCCAGGACACGGGCGATCGGGATCGTGGTTTCAGGGCCGACCGGCACGCCTGCAAGCGGGCGGCCGTCCGGCTGGCGCATGGCGTAAGGCGCGTCGCGGTAGAAGGCCAGGCGGTCCCGCGCAAACACCTGCAGGGCCGCCTGCACGACGACCTGGTGGTCCACGTGCGCGCCCAGACCCTGCGGGACGAGCACAAGGCTGGGATGTCTGGCGATGTCCACCGTGCTGAGTGCGTCCGCGACGGGGCGCGCGATGTGGTCCGCTTCGGCAACCGTGCCGAACAAAGCGGGTGCGGAGCCGTAGCCGCGGTGTGGCGCTTCGGGAAGATCCAGCCAGTGCAGGGCGGTGAAACCGAGCAGGGCGGCGGAGTGCAGATCTTCCCGGCGCCGGAGCGCCATGTAATCGGCATCCGCGGGCAGGCCCTTGTCCAGCTGGCAGGCGAGCGCGAAGCCTTCGGCCGGCACCACACTGCGGGTGAACACGGTCGCCAGTACGGTGTGCCAGCCTGCGTCAGACAGCAGGGCGGCCAGGCCGCCGCAGGAGAACACGGCATCGTCCAGATGCGGAGAGACGAACAGCGCGGTGCGTTGCGTCATAGCAGATGCGGTTCCGCGCGAAAGGCGCAGGGTGTCACGGGCAAGATTTCCGGCCAGTCGAGATCGGGTTTGCGTCCGCGCAGGGCTTGATAGATGCCGGTGATCTGGCGGCCGACGGACTGCCAGGCGTATTTCTGCCGGCATTCGTCCAGGCCGGCCTGGGCCAGCCTGTCACGCAGATTCGCGTCGGTCAGCACGCGGCGCAGAGCCTGCGTCAGTGCTGCGACGTCACCCGGTTGCGTGAGCAGGCCGGTGACGCCATCGGTTATGCAATCCATGACACCGATCGCCCGGCAGGAGACGATGGCGAGCCTGCTTGCCATGGCTTCGAGTATGGTGTTGGAGAAACCCTCCGCGTAGGTGGGGGAGACGAAGATGTCCGCCTGCGCATAGACGGCCGGCACGTCCTCGTAGCGCACGTAGCCGGTCATTTCCGCGTGGCCTGCGAGTCCTAGATCATGGATCGACGCGGCGGCCTGGTCGAAACTCGGGCCGATGCCCGATATCGTCAGCTTGAAGTCCAGGCCTTCGCGTGCGAGCGGCGCCAGGGCCGCGAGCATGTCCAGCACGCCTTTCCTGGCGTCGACGCGCCCGTGATACAGCAGGACGGGCCTGGGCGAGTTTCGCCGGACGGAGGTGAACCGGTCCACGTCCACCGCGCCGGGAACGATGGTGAAGCGGGCCGGGTCGGTGCCGAGGCGCTGCGTCACCTCGTCGGCGAAACTGCGGCAACCGATCAGGATCGCGCCCGCGTGGTCCAGCACGCGCGTCATCGCCAGGCGGTGCGTCTCGCAGCAGGAGCCGACCCAGTGGCCGTCGCCGCCCTGTATGGAGACGATGTTGGGCACGCCCGTCAGGCGCGAGGCGAGCAGCGCCGCCCAGCCGCAGGGATAGCCGTACTGCGCGTGCAGCACGTCGAACGGCGCCCGGCGGTGCTCGGCGACGATCGCGTCCCGCATGTTGGCGATGTCCGTCTCGAAATCGCCGCCATCCTGTTCGCCTGTCTGTTCGAGCCCGATGACGCGAACGCCGGGCACGTCCGGTGGCGGCCCGCCGCCATAGACACGCATGCCGAGCGGGTCTCCGCGGTACTGGCTTATCATCGTGACGTCATGGCCGGCAGCGACGAGCTCGCGCAGCAGGTTCAGCGCGTAGACGCTCATGCCGGAGATCGCCGGAAAGAAGCGCCGGGAGACGAAGCAGACCCGCATGTCAGGCTTCTGCGTGGGCCATGGCCTGGCGCAGATAGGCGAGTGCTGCGGGCACCATGACGTCCGCGCGGTGGCTGTCACGCGAGAGTTCGACGCAGACGAGCCGGTCGTAGCCGATGTCCTGCAACGCAAGCAGGATCGCCGGCACGTCCATGTCGCCCTCGCCGAAAGGCAGGTGGACGTGCACGCCGCGCTTCATGTCCTCGATCGCGACCGTGCCCAGCTCGGCGGAGAACATCCTTATGCTGTCGGCAGGATCGCGTTCGCCGGTGACGAGGCAGTGGCCGGTGTCGAGCGCGAGCCTGAGGCCGGCTATGCCGAGATCGCGGTACTCGTCGGCGGTCTCGATGAGCATGCCCGGCTCCGGTTCGAGCGCGGCGGTGACGCCCAGGCGCTGCGCGGTGCGCACGACCTGCTCGATGCCCTCGCACAGCCAGGCACGCGCCTGCGCGCGGCCGACGCCCGGTTTGGGGACGCCGGCCCAGAAGCTCATCGCCTCGCCGGCGGTCTCCGCGGTGACCTGCAGCGCGTGTTCGAGAAAGCCGATGCGCCGTGCACGGCCTTCCGCATCGGCGGTGACGAGCGTGGGCTCGTGCTTGGCGCGCGGGTCCAGCAGGAAACGCGCGCCGGTCTCCACGACGCAGCCGAGGTTCAACGCGCGCAGGCGGGCCGACAGGGCTTTCAGGCTGGTGCGGAACTCCGCGGCGAACGGGTCCAGGTGATGGATGTCCAGCGTGAGCGCCACGCCGTCGTAGCCGCTGTCTGCAATCAGGCCGAGCGCGTCGTCGAGACGGTGGTTCGCCGTGCCGTTGGTGTTGTAGGCGAAGCGCAGGCTCACGGCCTGGCTTCCATGGCGATCGGCGTGCTGTGCACGAGAGGTTCGCGGTAGAGGGGGTAGAGCGCGCCCACGATACGGTCGATCTCCGCCACGTCCAGCCAGGGCTGACCGCCCAGCCGCGCCGCGGCGCCATCGGGCAGGCGCACCGGCAGCGCACCCGCGGGCGGCTCGCCGAACCCCACCAGAGGCGAATGGCGATCGAGCAGTTTGCGCACGCCGCGCTCGCCGATACGGTGGTAGCTCATCGTCTCGACCTCGAGGCCCGGCACGATGACCTTGACCACATGCACGCGGCTGGATCCTGGCGGGGAAAAGTCGAGGAACAGTATCTCCATGCCGGCGCGTCCGATGCGGCTCGCCAGTTCGCCAAGCTGGCCGGCGCCGTTCCAGCTCGGCAGCGCGTCGAAGCGCACGCTGGCGCGTTCGGAAAACACGCTGTCGCGCAACATGGCCTCGAGTTCCGGGACGTCCGCGCTGCACCACGCCTTCATCGCACTCAGCGCGCGGCTCTCCTCCTCGGCGAGCGTGTGGTACGCGCGGAAGCGTTGCAGGTAGTCAGGCGGGGCGACATGGGCGATGCGCGCGAGCGGCGCGTGGCTGAACGCCTTGCGCATGCGGCTGGAGGCGAACTCCAGCAGCGCCTTGCGCAACGCGTGTTCCCGGTCCAGCGACGCCGCCTCGCCACAGGCGGTGACCATGATGGGAAACGCCGGCTCGCCGGCGACCTGCCTGCCGACCACGTAGAGGTTGGCCACGCCGAACTCGTCGGACGCGAATTTCGGCATCACCTCTATGCCGGAAGCGGCAAATCGCCGCAGCAGGGTGCGTGTGCGCGGGTCGGCGGGTCCGTCGCCGAGGTCCAGCGTGATGCCGCGGTCCATGGCGCGGAAGCCCAGGCCGTTGCCGTCGCGCTGCAGCAGCTCGCCCAGGCCGTGCGCTACGGCGAATTCGACGTCCGGCCCGGCGCCGAGGCCGTTGGTTATGGGCGTGGTGAAGGCGGTGTAGCCGGCGCGCAGGTCGCCGGGCGCGCAGGCCGCCAGTTCGGCCGGCACGAACACCGTCTCGCCGGACGGCCACCTCTGCGCCGGCACCCAGTCAAGCACGCTGTCATGATCGACCGGACTGCCGGCGGGCAGGCACAACGTCAGCGGATCGGCGACGCAGCGGCGCCCCAGCCTGCCGGCAAGCGTGGCGTACGAGCCGGTGGTGAGCTGCAGGCGGGCAAAACCTGCGGCTGAATGCACGGCTTCGGCCAACTCGCCGGTGGCCCCTGTCATCGCCTCCGCATCGTCCAGGCCGTAGCCCACGCCGTGCGGCGTCTCGCCGGTGAACGGCAGGCCGGCATCGTTGAGAAAGATCGTGTTCCAGCAGGCGATGTTCGTGTTGTCCAGCCCGGTGAGGGAGAACATCTCGACGTGGCCCGGCGGCATCGACTCGACATACGCGGCGGCCGGTTCCGGCAGGCGGGGCGGCAGTATGTGAGCGGTCATCGTTCCAGCCGGATCGGCCGGGTGCTCGGACGTTCGATCACCGAATCCAGCAGAGCGAGCGCATGGGCGGTGTCCACGCCGGTGGCGTATTCGAACGGGGTGAAGACCGAGTCGAAATCGAGTTTTGCGAAGATGCCGCGATAGCGCTTCGCCTCGGCCGGCGAGAGGGGTATCGCCTTGTGATAGGCCTTGTGGCAGGACAGGCCCGACGCGGCTCCCCGGTCGTTGAAGTCGATCTTGAGAGCGTCACCCGCGAACACGGCACGGCGCTCGCTGTCGTACAGGATCGCATGCCCTTCGTAGTGTCCGCCGGTGTGGTGCAGCGTCAGCCCGGGCCGTATCTCGAACTCCGAATCGTAAGGCCGGGTGACGCGCATGGCCTTCGTCCACCGCAGGTCATCTTTCTGTATCAGCACTTCCGGCGCGAAATGCTCCTGCAACTGCCACAGGGCGCCGTAGCCGTGGGGATGCGAGGCGGCCAGGACGCGCAGTCCGCCGAGCCGCTCGATCTGTGCCAGCTGGGTGGCGTCGTAGAACGGCGCGCATTCGAAGGCCACGTTGCCGTCCGGATAGGTCAGCAGCCAGCCGTGGCTGTCCAGGCCGAAGCGCGGGGTGGACCAGAACTCCCACACGCCGGGGATCGCCTCGCGCCAATGGAAGGCCAGGCGCGGGGCGAGGGCGGCGGGCGTGACGAAATCCCAGCCGTCCTCTGGCAGGTCGTTGCGCACGTCCGAACAGACCGGGCAGTCAGGCGGCACGGTGAAATAGCGCTGCCAGTGGCCGCAATTGCTGCAGGCGTAAGGTTCAAGCGGCATGCGGGAGCGTTGCCTCCGCCTGACGCTGCGCCTGTGCAACCAATTCCATGATGTGCAGGTCCTGCGACGGTTGATGCGGGAAAGGGCGTCCTGTCAGGCAGGCTTGCGCGAAGGCTTCCATCTGGTTCAGGAACGGCGACCGCTCGGTGCCTGGGACAGGCACTTGGCGGCTGGCGCCGGTGGCCGCGTCGGTCATGGTGAGTGTTCCGCCCGCTGTCTGGCCCATCGTATCACAGGCGACCAGTTGCGCGCGTGTTCCCAGCAGCTCCAGCCTGCGGCGCGGAAAGATCTCCGGGCAGTTATAGGCGACGTGCAACTGCACCAGGACACCGGACACGCTGCGCGCGATGATCATGGCGCCGTCCTCTACGGCGTAATCCTGCACGCGCGTCTGCGCGAGCGCCGCAACGTTCGTCAGAGGTTCTCCCAGCAGGCAGGACGCGAGATCGAGACCGTGCGGCGCCAGGTCCATCAGCGCGCCGCCGCCGGCGCGCGCGCGGTCTATGCGCCAGTTGTCATCCTGAAAGTTGCTGTCCAGCCAACAGCAATAGGCGATCCTGACGGCGAACAGACGGCCGAGCGCGCCTTCGCGTATCAGGCCGGCGGCCTGCAGGTGCGCGGGGTGGAAGCGCTGGTCGAAGGCCGTGGCGTACAGGATACCGGCGCGCGCGCAGGCGGCGACCATGGCCTCGGCGTCCTGCCATGTGGCCGCCATCGGCTTTTCGCAGAAGACGGCGACGCCGGCGCGGGCGGCGGCTTCCACGATCTCGCGGTGCGCGTGGTTGGGCGTCGCCACGTAGACCGCATCGACCTCGCCCAGGAAGCGGTCCAGGTCAGAATGCAACGACGCGTCAGGGAACGCCGAGGCGGCCTGCTGCCTTGCCTTGCCTGACGTGTCGTAGATCGCCGCGAGCACGCCGTTGGCGGACGCGGCGATCGCGGGTGCTGCGAAATCCCGCGCGACCCAGCCGAAGCCGGCGATACCCCAGCGCAGACGCGTCACCAGCGGGCCGGCAGGTCGAGCAGGACGCGGCGCTGCGCCAGCCTGTCCACGTTGGCATCCGCGCCGGCCAGCGCGGTCTCCGGCGCGTCACACATGGGGGGGTACGTCGCCAGGGCGGAATACTCGTCCGCATAGCGGGTTGACGGCCATTGCACCTTGCCGGCGTTGTAGAGCGGGTTGCGGCGCAACGGCGTGCCGGCCCGCGGCTGCGTCAGGCTGCCATGCGCGGCGAGCGGCGCGCCTGCGTTCCAGGCCAGGGCGACGGCGGGCGCGTGCGCAAGGGCGGAAGGGCAAGCCGCTTCGGGCACGCGTTGCTCGATGAGCGCCGCGGTCAGCTCCCTGTCATCGAACATGCTGCAGCCGGCGAACAGGTCTGCGTAGGCGCCTGGCGCCAGCGGCGCACCCGCGGACAGATTGTCCACCAGGGCGTTGTGCATGTGCCCGACCAGGGCGCGCCGGCCGACACGCTGCATTTCGGCGGCGACATGGGGCTTGTCAGGCAGGAAGTAGAAGGCGTCGTGGCAGAAGACGGTGTCGGCAAATTTGTCGGCGAACGGCCAGGCCTTCGCCGCATCGAAACAGACGAGCGACGCGCCGGGTGCCACGAAATGGCGCGCCAGCCACAATTTGGCAAACACCAGGTCTCCGCCGACCGCCTGCGGACCGAACTCCCGCAGGTAGTGACCCGCGCCGCAGGCGACTTCCAGGAGTATGTGGTCCGGCCTGGCGCCGGCATACGCAGCGAACGCCTGTGCCAGCGCCAGGCCGCTCAGGAAGGTGGGGTCCGACCAGCGATGGGCGAAATAGGTCGCGACCGGTCCGAACGCGAGCAGGTCCATCGCCTCGCGGAAGGTGAGTTCGCCGCTGCGCCGCACCGCCTCGCGGCGCGCCTGCCCGGACGGCGGCGGCGTGCCCGCCCAGCCATCCTGGTCTTCCAGCAGGCACACGCAGGCAGTCTCGGCATCGCCGAGGTCGAGATGACGCAGCGCCTCGTCGGCCAGCTCACGCCGGTCCTGGCGAAGGAAGGCTATGCCGTCGATGACCGGCCAGCGCTCCCCGCCGGCAACGAGCGCGTGACCTTGCGGCGACAGCACGGCGCCGGTGATCGGACTGCGGAGTATCACCAGAGCCCGGCGCGCGCGAGGACGTCATGATGGAAGGCCTGCACGGGCCCTTCGTGCACCAGGTTGAGATCGTCGAGTGCCTGGCGCGCCCGGAAGTTCGCCACGCGCTCGTAATGATGCATCTGCTGCACGCGGTCGATCACGTCGGCGGCGTGGAAGGCGCGTCCTTCCGGGGTGTTCGCATCGACGATGACCGCGAGCGCTGCGCGCATGGGACCGGCGAGATGCGCCGGCAGGGATGCCGTCTCGCGCGCGAAAAGGGTTTGCATGAGCGGCGCCAATTGCGCGCCGAGCAGGATTTCACCGGCGAAGCCGCTGTCCGGCAGGACCGCGTTGTGCAGATGGTGGGCGAGGCCGGCGAGAAAGACGCCTGCCGGGTCTGCGCCGTAGTACTCCGAAAGCGCCACACCCAGGACGGCGACCGCCAGGCAGTGGTCGGCATGGTTTTCCGCCGGCTCGAGCATGATGCGCGGCTTGCCGGGACAGGTGGCGCCGGCCCGCGGCTGACCGGCGAGCGCTTCGACAAAGGCCGGCAGGCCGGCCACCGGGCGGACAGGCCATTGCTCGCCGGACGAGTGCTCGCCGGGCGGTCGCGCCGTATGCGGACGCAGCCGCATCCGCGTCGCCTCGGGCAGGCTGGCGGCGGCGGCATCAAAGCCGCGCAGGAGCGCGGCACGCGGATCGGACAGGAAGCAGGCCCGGAGAACCGAAAGATCGACCGCGCCAAGCTGGGTGGCGACCAGCGCGTCCGCCGTGATGGCGAGGGCGACGTCGTCGCAGGCCTCGCCGGCGCACAGCCTCTGCCAGGCGGCGCGAAAGCCACGTGTGGCGAGGCTGTCAGGGCTGCGCGCGTCAGATATGCGCTTCAGATCGGCGATGCTGGCGGCGAGCGCTGCTCCGGCCGCCAGATCCGGAGAACGCGATGCGGGTGAGGCGCCGCCATCCATCAGGCTTCCAGCCATTCGAGCAGGTTGCGTTCCTGCACGCCGAACGCGTGCTCCTCGCGTTTGCCGGCCGGCGTCATCGGTGCCTTGAAGAAGATTCCGAGCTGCTCCTGTATGCCGCCGCGCCCGCGCTGCTTGGCCAGATCGAGCACCCTGGCTATTTCGATGACCAGCGGTGCTGCGAGTATGCTGTCGCGGCAGAGGAAGTTCACTTTCATCTGCATGCGCTGGCCGAGAAAGCCGACAAGGTCGATGTTGTCCCAGGCTTCCTTGTTGTCGCCGCGCGGCTTGTAATACTGGATGTTCACCAGATGATCGTCCACGTGATAGCCAAGTATGTCGTCCAGGACAGAGCCCTTGGTGTTCAGCTTGGATTGCAGGCTGTCGGCGTTGTCCAGCGCCAGGCCATCGCGGTTGCCGAGGATGTTCGTCGAGAACCAGCCCTCGACATAGAGCGATCGCGCGCGGAACGCCGGCGCCAGGACGGTTTTTATGAACGTCTGGCCGGTCTTGCCGTCCTTGCCCGCGATCGGCACGCAGCGCTCATCGGCAAGCTGCGTGAGTGCCGGAATGTCGGCGGCGAGGCTGGGCGTGAAATTGCCGTACGGAACGTTCTCGACGATCGCGGCATACGCATACAGCATCGCCGGGCTTATCGCCGCGTCATCGACGTCCAGGCCGTGCTCGAACGCAACAGGAGTCTGCAACACGCCGAGAGACGTGTCCGGCCAGCGCTCGACGGATGCGAGGTTGATCATGACGAGGTTTGTCAGACCGGTATCGGCGGTGAACCGGCGGATATCGGCACGTATCTGCTCGACGGCGGCGCGATGGCCGCCATTTATCATGTTCGTGCCGTGAATGTTGGCGCAGAAATCGCCGCGGCCGGCTGCTGGCCAGGGCTTCATCTTCGACAACGGCAGGTCCACCAGATCGGTCTGATCACGATCCAGCACGCGGTGTTCGCGCACGGCGGCCGCCAGGTCGTCGCCACGCACGTCCCATCCGGCAAATTGCAGGTTGCGGTACGGTGCCAGGCCTGAAACACCGACATTCGCGAGAGGAAGACCGGCAAGATCGTTGGAGCCAGCACGCAGCATTTCGATACCCGCAGCCGCCGTGGTGGCGACGGCGCCGCCGAGCCCCACGACCAGCACGCCAAGCCGTCGCCCGAAATTTCCCGACTCTACGCCGCTATCTGGCATGCGACTGCTTCCTTTGCTGACCGACGAGGCGCGTTATAATTGTAGCTGGAGCACATGTAAGCGCGCGCGCCTGCTTGTAAATACCAAGTGAACCGCCGCCCGGCCAGCCGGCAGGGGCGCCATGCCGCCCTGAAGCAGGATCGCAGCAAATTGAACGTCTTTACGTTAGTTTGATGCCGGGCAGGCCGCTTGCCGGGAGACGTCAACGCATGTTCCGGCTCGCGCCGAAGGTCGTCAGCCGGATCGCCGGATCGGGACGCGCGGACAGCAAGGCCTGATATTCCGCGAAATGCTCGTATTCCGGCATCAGGCGGGCCAGCGTTTCGTCGCGTTGCGTCGCCGGATGAAAATACATTTCCGTCAACCCCGGTTGCAGCGCCGCCAGGGCGGCGTTCACACGTGGCAAGGTCATGTGACCGGTCCACCCGAGACCGACGAGGTGATCGTTGCAGAGCAGGCCGGCCTGGCGGGCCTGCCGGCGCAAGATGCCTGTCCAGCGGCGCAGGATGCCGCCGAGCCTGACCGCCGGGCCGCGCGGAAACGGCGTCTCCGCCGGTATGCGCACCGCCCGCAGGCCGTAATCGCGGCCGATGCCAATGAGCAGGCTGCCCACGGTGGGGTGCAGGTGCATGTGCTTGTGCGCGTTCGCATGATCCAGCGTCAGGCCGGTGGCGCGGAACGCCTCGAACTGCGCGCGGATTTCCGCCGCGAGTTGCCGCCTGACGTGCGGGCGGACGAAATAATTCACGCCGAGGCGCACTTGGTCCGACGGAAAACGACCGTCCGTATCGACCAGGTCTGGAATCGTTTCGGGCGGCAAAGTCGGGGTGCCTTCGATTACGACCAGATGCAGGCCGACCGCGAGCGCGGGCAGGTTGCGCGCGCGCGCTACGGCGTCTGCAGCTTCGGGCGCCGACACCATCAGGCTGGCCGTGGTCAGGATGCCGCGGGCCGCGGCTTCGGAGACGGCCTGGTTCACGCCGCGCGTCAGGCCGAAATCGTCGGCTGTGGTTATCAGGCGAAGCAAGGAACGCCTTCTTTTTTGAATTTTGTTCGGCTGACGCGGATTGAGCGGGCCGCCGACAGGCAGAAATTCGGTTCTTTTCGAACAGAACTGCTTACGCCGCTTCCTTGTGCCGCTCGCGCAGGAACTGGAAAAACTCCACGCCTTCGCGCAGGCGGCGCACCATCATCTGCCTGCTGCCCAGCATTTCGCCCACGATGGAGGCGATCTTCGGCGCGCGGAAATAAAACTTCTTGTAGAACGTCTCTACGTTGTCGAAGATTTCGGTGTGCGCCAGATGCGGATAGGTGAGCGGGGCGATCTGTATCCCGTGGTCGTCGATGAGTTCGGCGTTGGCCACGTCGAGCCAGCCGTTTTCGAGGGCCTGCTTGTAGAGGAACGTGCCGGGATAGGGTGCGGCCAGCGAGACCTGTATGGTGTGCGGGTTGATGTCCGTGGCGAAGCGTATCGTCTCCCGGATCGTCTCCTGGCTCTCGCCCGGCAGGCCGAGGATGAACGTGCCGTGTATCTTGATGCCCAGCTCGTGGCAGTCGCGGGTGAACTGGCGCGCCACGTCTATGCGCATGCCCTTCTTGATGTTGTAGAGTATCTGCTGGTTGCCGCTCTCGTAGCCGACCAGCAGCAGGCGCAGGCCGTTATCCTTGAGGATCTTCAGCGTGGCGCGCGGCACGTTTGCTTTCGCGTTGCAGGACCAGGTGACACCAAGCTTGCCCAGTTCGCGCGCGATCGCCTCGGCGCGCGGCAGGTCGTCGGTGAAGGTGTCGTCGTCGAAGAAATACTCGCGCACCTGCGGGAACATCTTCATGCACTGGGCGATTTCGGCGGCCACGTTCTGCGGGCTGCGCACGCGATAGCGATGTCCGCCAACCGTCTGCGGCCACAGGCAGAACGTGCAGTGGGATTTGCAGCCGCGGCCGGTGTAGAAGCTGATGTAGGGGTGGAGCAGGTAGCCGATGAAGTAGTCTTCGATGCGCAAATTCTGCTTGTAGACGTCGGTGACGAAGGGGAGGCTGTCCATGTCCTCCAGCGTGGCGCGTTCCTTGTTGGCGACGATGGCGCCGCCGCCGTCGCGCCAGGTGATGCCGTCGATCTCCGACCAGGGACGGTCCTCTGCCACTTCCCTGATCGTGAAATCGAACTCGTTGCGCGCGACGAAGTCGATGATGCCGGCGCTGGCCTCCATGCTCTCGCGCGGCTGCACGGCCACCTTGGCGCCGACCATGCCGATCTTCAGCGAGGGCTTGGCCGATTTCAGGGCGGCGGCGACCTTCACGTCCGAGGCGAAGGAGGGCGTGCTGGTGTGCATGACGACGAGGTCATGCTCGCGCGCGGCCTGGGTGACGGTCTCCAGCGAGATGCGCGCCGGCGGGCTGTCGATCAGGCGGCTGCCCGGCACCAGGGCAGCGGGCTGCGCCAGCCAGGTGGGGTACCAGAAGCTCTTGATCTCGCGCTTGGCCTGGTAGCGCGAGCCGGCGCCGCCGTCGAAGCCGTCAAACGAGGGCGGTTGCAGAAACAGGGTCTTCATCATCGTGGTCTATCCTCGCCGTGATGCCAGTTGCACCCGGCCGGTGTTGAAACGCGTGTCCTGGTCGGTGCGCAAGGTGTGGCCGCGCCAGGCGACCTCGCCGCCCATATAAGCGGCCAGCAGCACCGCCATCGAGAGCACGTCACGCAGGGCAGGCAGCCAGAGCGGCGTGCGTGCGCCGCCCATGCCGCGCTCGATGCTGTGGCCCAGCACGCCGCGCCAGGAGACCGCAGCCAGCCAGAGCCACGCAGCCCAGACGGCGCCGCCGGACAAAGCGAAGGTCAGCAGCGCCCAGAACGCCGGAAACTGGATGACCGAGACGGAATAGCCGAGCGGTTCGACGGCGCGTATGGTGCGCGCCCAACGCAGCTCGTGGCGGAACAGGGCGGCCAGGCTGCGCTCGCCCACAGTGGTTGCGGGCACGCTCTGCGCCAGGGCCACGGTCTTGCCCAGCGCGCGCACCTTGGCGCCCAACACGGCGTCGTCCGCCACGAAAGGCGAGAGCGCCGGCAGGCCGCCGACGCGCATCAGCGTCTCGCGCGTCAGCGCCATGGTGGCGCCCATGCAGTCCTGCCGGCCGAGCCCGCGCGCCATCAGCGCGCCGGCGGCGAAGCTCTGGGTGATGTAGGCGGCGCCGAGCTCGCCCACGAGCCCGCGCGCCGCCGGCAGGCCGGTGTAGAGCGTGGTGACGAGGCCGGTTCCCGGCACCGCCAGCGCGTCTGCCACGCTGGCCAGGTAGCCGGGCGGGGCGTGCATGTCACTGTCTGAAATCACCAGCAAATTGTGCCGGACAGAGGGGAACATGTTTATGAGGTTGGCGATCTTGCGGTTGGTGCCGTGCAGCGTCGGGTCGACGACCAGCTCCATCTCCAGGTTTGGGAAGCGCGCGAACAGGCGCTCCACCACGGCCACCGCCGTGTCGTCGGCCGATTGCACGCCGAACACCACCTGGAAATGCGGGTAGTCCTGCGCGCAGAAGCTGGCCAAAGCCTGTTCCAGGAGCGGCTCGTCACCATGCAGCGGCTTGAGCACCGTCAAGGGCGGCCGGGCACCGGCGGGCGGGACGT
>CAHJWU010000029.1 GCA_903643085.1 Rhodospirillales bacterium | reverse complement strand
AAGGAACAACGTTCGCATTCATTTGCTGTGCGGCATTTATTAAAGACTGTCCGGGGTCAGCAACACCGGGACAACCGGCACCGGCTCCACCTCGGCGGGCAGCGGCGCTGCGGGCGCACAAGGTGGCACGGGCACCAGCGGCGGCACGTCCAGTTCGACGGGCAGCACCAACGGAAACTCGCCTCAGTAAGCGATCAGACACGCCGCGTTGTCTTGCGATGACGCGGCGCCCCGATTGCCGATCGTCAAAGCTTGCGGTCCCTGTTGCGAAAAAGGACCGCTTTCTTTCCCGCTCTCCCTCCCGTAGGTTCCGCCGTCTTTTCGGAGGACCCGATGTTCGTCGCCGACCGCCTCGCCAAAATCAGCCCAAGCCAGACGATCGCCATATCGTCCAAGGCGCGTGCGATGAAGGCGGCCGGCCGCGACGTGATCAGCCTGTCCGCAGGCGAGCCGGATTTCGACACGCCCGACCACATCAAGCAGGCGGCAATACGCGCGATTGCGCGCGGCGAGACGAAATACACCGACGTGTCCGGCACGCCGGCGTTGCGCCGCGCGATTTCCGCGAAATTCAAGCGCGACAGCGGGATCGAGTATTCACCCGACGAGATCATCGTCTCCACAGGCGGCAAGCAGGTCATCTACAACGCGATGGTGGCGACGCTTAACGCGGGCGACGAGGCGATCATACCGAGCCCCTGCTGGGTGAGCTATCCGGACATCGTGGCGCTGGCGGAAGGCACGCCGGTGATCGTGCCATGCGGGCAGAACAACGGCTTCAAGCTGCGGGCGGAGGATCTGCAAGCCGCGATCACGCCGCGCAGCAAATGGTTTTTCCTGAACTCGCCCTGCAATCCAACGGGCGCCGCGTATTCGGCCGATGAATTACGGCCCATCTGCGACGTGCTGCTGCGTCACCCGGACATCTGGGTCTTCACCGACGACATCTATGAAAAGCTCACCTATGACGGCTTCCGGCCGGCAACGGTGATCGAGGTGGAGCCACGCCTGCGCGGCCGCACGGTGACGATGAACGGCTGCAGCAAGGCTTACGCGATGACCGGCTGGCGGATCGGCTATGCCGGCGCGCCGGCGTCGCTGATACGCGCGATGGACAAGCTGCAGAGCCAGTCGACATCCAGCACCAGTTCGGTAAGCCAGGCGGCCGCGCTGGAAGCGCTCGAAGGGCCGCAGGATGCGATAGGCGCGATGTGCGAGGTGTATCGCGCGCGGCGGGACCTGGTGGTGGATGCGTTGAACGCGGTGCCCGGGCTGAGCTGTCACCGTCCTGAAGGTGCGTTCTACGTGTTTCCCGGCATGCACGGGTGCATCGGCAAGACGACTGCAGGAGGTGCCAGGATCGCCGACGACGAGGCGTTCGCGCTGGCGCTGCTCGACGAGCAGGGCGTGGCGGCCGTGCACGGCAGCGCTTTCATGTATCCCGGGCATTTTCGTGTGAGCTACGCCACGGACACGGCGAGCTTGCGCGAGGCGTGCGCGCGCATCGCGGCGTTTTGCGCGGCGATGCAGTGAAGGAAGGCAAGAGCTTCCGTCCCGCCGTCGCGGACCTCCTCAACGGCCGCCGACAGGGAGCAAAAGTTTTTTGGTCCTTTCTTTCAAAAAAGGCCTGCTTGCTTGCCTGAAGCCGCCGGCCCGGGACTCGCTGCCAGGCTCGCGCAGATTCCCCGCGCCGCCACGATGCAAGCCGCAGAACGCGCGCGTGCGTTGCGCGCAGCCGGCCGGGACATCATCTCCCTCACTTTAGGCGAGCCGGACTTCCCGACGCCGGCGCATGTGGTGGAAGCCGCGCATGCGGCGGCGCTGCGGGGCGAGACGAAATATCCGCCGCTGACCGGCACGCCGGCGCTGAAGGCCGCGGTCGCGGCGAAGTTCCGGCGTGATTCGGGCCTGGCGTTCGAGGACGGCGAGATACTCGTGGGTCATGGCGGGCGGCAGATCATCTACGATGCGCTGACGGCGACGCTTGACCCTGGCGACGAAATCGTGGTGCCGGCACCCTACTGGAACGCCTATCCGCTGATCGCGCGCATGGCCGGCGCAGCGCCTGTCCTCCTCGCGTGCGAGGAGGCGGACGGGTTCCGGCCCACGCCGGAGGCGCTGGACAGGGCAATCACCCGGCGTACGAAATGGGTGGTGCTGAACTACCCGAACAATCCGACAGGCGCCGTGCTGGACCGCGCGGCGCTGCTGGCGCTGGCCGAAGTGCTGCGGCGGGCGCCGTGGGCCTGGGTGATGTCGGACGACATCTACGAGCACCTGGTGCATGACGGCACGCCGAACCCGACGCTGGCCGCGGTGGCGCCGGACCTCGCCCACCGCGTGCTGACGCTGACGGGCGTGTCCAAGACCTACGCGATGACGGGGTGGCGCGTGGGGTTTGCCGGCGGGCCGGCCAGGCTGGTCTCCGCAATGGCGAACGTGCAGGGACAGTCCACGGGTGGCGTCTCGCCGGTGGCGCAGGCGGCGGCGGCGGCGGCGCTGGAAGGCACGCAGGACCAGGTTGGTGTGATGCGCGCGGCCTATGCGGCGCGCAGCGCGCGCGTCGTCGCGGCGCTGCGGGCGATGCCGGGGTTGACGTGCCACCAGCCGGGCGGGGCGTTCTACGCCTATCCCGGCGTAGCGGGCCTTCTCGGGCGCAGGACGCGCGGCGGAACGCTTGTGTCCGACGACCGCGCGTTCTGCGAGGCGCTGCTCATGGAAGAGGGCGTGGCGGCCGTGCATGGCGGCGCGTTCGGTGCCAGCCCTTATGTGCGTATCAGCACTGCGGCAGGCGAGGCGGTGCTCGGGGAGGGTCTGGCGCGTATCGGGCGGTTCGTGTCGGGGTTTCAGTAAGGCAAGGGAGCCGTTGGTTTGAAAATAACCACAACTTTGCTCCCGGTTCTGGCTTACCTGCGTGATGTTTGAAAACGGACACGGCTGCACCGGCAGCGCCAGAGGCGACGTTTCTCAGTCTCAAACAACTGCTTCTTTCTAGGGTGTCTGCATGGAGTACGACCTCTTTGTCATAGGTGGCGGCTCCGGTGGCGTACGCTGCGCCCGCATCGCGGCCAGCCACGGCGCGCGCGTGGCCATCGCCGAGGAGCGCCACTGGGGCGGCACCTGCGTCAACGTGGGATGCGTGCCGAAGAAGATGATGGTGCAGGCGGCGGAATATGCGGCATGGACGCAAGACAGCCACGGCTTCGGCTGGAACACGCAGCCGGGCACGCATGACTGGGCGGCGCTGATGGCGGCCAAGGATGCGGAGATCAGGCGGCTGAACGCCATCTACGTGAAGCTGCTCGAGAACGCCGGCGTGGACTGGTTTTTCGAGCGCGCGACGTTTCTCGACGCGCACAGCTTGCAGGTGGGCGACCGGGTGGTGACGGCAGAGCGGATCGTGATCGCTGTCGGCGGGCATCCGGCCTGGCCGGAGATAGAGGGTGCGGAGCACGGGATCGTTTCGGACCAGGCGTTCTTCCTGCCGGAGCGGCCGCGGCGCGTGACGCTGGTTGGCGGCGGCTATATCGGGGTGGAGTTCGCGGGCATCTTTCGCGGGCTGGGGGCGGAGGTGGACCTGCTGTACCGCCAGCGCCTGCCGTTGCGCGGGTTCGACCACGACATACGCGACGCGCTGGTGGAAGCGCTGACCGCCCAGGGGATCAGGCTGCACCCGAACGTGACGCTGCAGAGGCTGGAGTTGCGTGCGGACGGGTGCAAGCGGCTGCATCTCACAGACGGCCGGCAGTTCGACAGCGACCTGGTGTTCTTCGCCGTAGGCCGTGTGCCGAACACCAGGAGTTTGGGTTTGGAGAAAGCCGGGATTGCGGTTGCGGCGAACGGCGCGATCATCGTGGACGCGCAGAACCTGACCAGCCAGGCGAATGTGTTTGCGATCGGCGACGTGTCCAACAAGATGAACCTGACGCCTGTGGCGATCGCCGAAGGACACCATCTGGCCGACCGTCTGTTCGGCCGCGAGGTGCGCAACTGGTCGTTCGAGGCGATACCGACCGCGGTGTTTTCGATGCCGCCCATCGGCACGTGCGGATTGTCGGAGGAGCAGGCGGCGGCGTGTGGCCCTGCCGACATCTACATCGCGCAGTTCACGCCGATGCGCCACACGATCAGCGGACGCCGCCGGCGCACGCTGATGAAGCTGGTGGTGGACCAGGCAAGCCAGCGCGTCGTCGGCGCGCACATGATCGGCGACGACGCGGCGGAGATGATGCAGCCGATCGGCGTGGCGATGACGGCGGGCGCGACGAAGGGGGATTTCGACCGCACGATCGGCATACATCCGACGTCGGCCGAGGAGTGGGTGACGTTGCGCGTGCGCACGCGGGTGGCGGGCGTGGCGCGGGCGGCGGAGTGAGGCAAGGCGTTTTTCGAGAAGCAGAAGACTCCCGGTCTCCGTCGGCAACTCACGGGAGAGGCACGTGACAGCGCAGTCAGGATCTGGTTTCCTTCAAGGCAAGGCTCTGATTATCTAGGATGCCGGAAGGTCATACAGTCCACCGCCTGGCGCAAGCCTTTCAGGCGCAGTTCGCCGGCAAGCAGGTGGATGCAAGTTCGCCGCAGGGCCGCTTCAAGGACGGCGCTGCCCTGATCGACGGCCGCATGCTGCTGTCCGCCGAAGCGCACGGCAAGCAGATGTTTCTGCAGTTTTCCGGCGATCACTGGCTGCGCGTGCATCTCGGCCTGTACGGCATGTGGCGGTTCGCCGGCGCCGGGCTGGAAGGGGTCGGGCGCAGACGCGGCAGGCCTGTCGAGGACGGCAATTTCCCACCCGAGCCGCGCGGCGCGGTGCGGCTGCGGTTGCTGGCAGGAAGGCATGTGGCCGATCTGAGCGGACCCACGGCCTGCGAGGTGATTTCCACGCCCGAAAAGGCGGCGGCGATGACGCGTCTCGGCGAGGACCCGCTTCGCGACGATGCCGATCCCATAAAGGCGTTCGAAAAGCTGCATGCGTCCCGCACTTCGCTCGCCTTGCTGTTGATGCGCCAGGACATCGTGGCCGGCATAGGCAACATCTACCGTGCGGAGGTGCTGTTCCGCGCACGGCTGGAGCCGCACCAGCCAGGGCGCGCGCTTACCGAACCGGTGTGGCAGGCGATGTGGGCCGATCTGGCTGACCTGATGCTCGACGGCGTGAAGACAGGACGCATCGTGACGACGCAGCCGCAGGATCGCGTCCGCAGCAAGGGTGCGCCGCGGCGCGGCGATGCGACCTACGTGGCGCATCGGGCCGGGCTGCCCTGCCATGTCTGCGGCCAGCAGGTTCTGACTGAGGCGCTGGGCGGACGGAAATTATACTGGTGTGCTACGTGCCAGGTGAAATGAGGCCTTCCTTTCGGAAACAGGCAAAGCGGCTACGCGCGGTGACACAGCAGACAGGTCTGGCCTTTTTCAACGAGCCTCTCCTGCTGAGTACCGCGTGTCTCAACAGCCAATACTGACGGCTGAAATCACGTTCACCTTTGCGGAAACCGTCCGCTTGGCGCAGGGCGCGGACGTTCCCGTGCGGGCGTAGTCGGCCGTTTCGGCCTGGCTCTTATGGCCTGTCACGCTGAAGTTCTTGTCGAAGAACAGGATGTCGCCTGTGGCGATCGCATCGGTCAGCGTGTCCTGCGCCGTGGGAAGATTGTCGGTGCTGCCCAGGAAATTCGCGAGGTACTGCTGGTTGACGCTGGTGGTCTGGACCGCGCTGCCGTTCGCCTGGAACACGAAGTCGTAATAAAGCGACAACGGATAGTTCAGCGTGGTGGTGGTCTTGGATGTCGCACCTGGTCTGGCGGACGTGCTGGTGGTCTTGGTGAGCGTATCCTGATGGGTGATCTGCAGCTCGCGGCTGGCGGACACATTGAAACTCTGGTTGCTGGTGAACCGACTCGATTGGGTCACGGTGTTGACGACCTCGCCGGCGGAGCCGGTGGCGGTGCCGCTGATGGTGAAGTCATGTACGCTGGCGATGTCGACCTTGCCGGTGGCGGCGCCGTTCGCATTGGTGATGCTGGTGGTGATTTCAGGGTCTGCCGCCCCCAAGGTGTTGCGTGTGATGCTGCCGCTGACGGTGGTTGCCCCGTGATCGAGGAACAGGCGCAATGCGCCGGTTGCCGAAAAATACCCGTTCGCGTTGAACACGGCGGTGGCGATCGTGTGCGGCTGTCCGCTGCTCAGCACCCCGGCGAACGGCGAAAGGTCCGCGTGGAAGGGCGTGAAGTTGAACGTCTGCACGCCTGGGATCGGCTGCCACAGATAAGGATCGATGCCGCCGGTGAAGATCCACGGAAAGATCGGCGCCACGCCTGCAGGCACCCCGTCCACCGTGATCTCGCCCTCACGAAACGCCGTGTTGCCGCAACTCTCCAATTCGCCGGTCAGCGCGGTTGGTACGCAGGTGTACCAGAACTCGTCACCGATCTGCGCCTGCAGATACAGATCGAGCGTGGCGTGCGCGATGTTGGTGGGCAGCGTGGCCGTGGTGGTCAGCTGGTCCGCACCGGTGTTCAGCGTGGCCAGCCCGCCACCGGCCGGCAGCGGCAGCACCACATCCGCAGTGACGGGCGCCGGAGCGGCGCTGGTGGCCGGATAGAATGACAGCGAGGCGCTGGCCGTGATGGTGCTGGGGTACATTGCACTCTGGTAGTTCGGAATCTGCATCGTGCCGGATTGCGCCGAGGCGAACAGCGCCGTGTAGTCGGTGAGGTCCTTCTGGAAGCTCCAGCTCGGCGCAAGCGTGGCACGCGGCTCCGCCGTGGTGCCGAACCAGATCGGTACGCCGCCAAGCTGCAGCAGCCCCGTCCGGTCAAACTGTACGCCGTGCGTCACCGAGATGCTCATGTCGAGCACGACCGCCGCCCACGGCCCCGGGCACGCAGCCGGAGGCGTGTAGCTATACGCCACTGTCTGCGCACCGAACTTGGCGCCGCTCACCAGCGGCACCACGCACGGCGCCTCGTTGGGATGCGGCACAGGCGGCTCGATGACCGCCTCGTTGCCGGAGCCCACAACCAAGGGGCCAGCAACCGCTTGCGACGCGGCGACAAGACAGGTGGCGGCGGCGCTCAGCAGTAGAGCGGTGCGGTAAGGGGTCATCCGGTGGGCTGCCTTGCTTGGGTTCGATGTGCGAAGCTGCCCTTGGGCGTGCTGCGGCGTCAATCTGGAGAAGAAAGCAAGCAGTTCTTTTTTGAAGAAAAGAACCAAAAACTTCTGCTCCTGCTGCGTGCATCATGGTCGGGCCTGATCCTGCCAGCGCGCGTATTTGCAGGATCACACTTGGCCGTGGTGCAGGCACGCGAGCAGGAGTTCGGTTGTTCAATTGAGAAGAGCTGCTTGTTTCACATCGCCCGCTCCACCGCCCGGTGCCAGCCCGCCAGCAAATCCGCCCGCAGCCCATCCTGCATCGCCGCACGCCAGCGCCGGTCCACATGCCAGTGCGCCGCCAACTCGTCCGTGCCGCTCCAGAATCCGCTCGCCAGCCCGGCAGCATAGGCCGCTCCAAGCGCGGTCGTCTCCGTCACCGCCGGCCGCACCACGTCGGAGTCCAGCATGTCCGCCTGGAACTGCATGAGCGGCTGGCTGCGTACCATGCCGCCATCCACGCGCAGCTCCTTCAGGGCGATCCCCGAGTCCTGTGCCATCGCGCGCACCACATCCACGGTCTGATACGCGGTCGCTTCCAGCGCTGCGCGGCAGAGATGCGCGCGGTTGGCGTAGCGCGTCAGCCCGCAGATCAGGCCGCGCGCATCCTCCCGCCAGTACGGCGCATACAGCCCGGAAAACGCGGGCACGATGTACACGCCGCCGCTGTCAGGCACGCTAGCCGCCAGCACGTCCACCTCGGGCGCCGCGCCGATCAACCCCAGGCTGTCGCGCAGCCATTGCACCAGCGCGCCGGTAATGGCGATCGAGCCTTCCAGCGCGTAGGCCGCAGGCGCCGAACCCAGCCGGTAGGCGACTGTGGTGATCAGCCCGTGCCGGGACGCCACGGGTTCCGGGCCGGTGTTGAGCAGCAGGAAGTTGCCTGTTCCGTAGGTGTTCTTGGCCTCGCCCGCGGCAAAACACACCTGTCCCACCAGGGCGGCCTGCTGGTCGCCGATCAGTGCCATCACCGGAACGCCGCCGATCTCGGCCGCGGTGCCCACCTGCCCGGATGATGCGATGATGTCCGGCAGGCAGGCACGCGGGATACGGAACGTCTCCAGCAGGGCAGGGCACCAATCGAGCGTCCGCAGGTCCATAAGCTGCGTGCGGCTGGCGTTTGTCACGTCGGTGGCATGCCGGCCGCACAGGTTCCAGGCGAGCCAGGCATCGATCGTGCCGAACAGCGCATCGCCGGCCTCTGCGCGCGCGCGCGCCCCGGGCACGCGGTCGAGCAGCCATTGCAGCTTCAAGGCGGAGAAGTAGCTCGCTAGCGGTAGGCCGGTCTTGGCCTGGAACCGCGCCTTGCCGCCCTGCGCCGTGTATTCCGCGACGAGCGCGTCCGTGCGCGTGTCCTGCCACACCAGCGCGCGGTGCAGCGGCCGCCCGGTGTGCCTGTCCCACAGCAGCGTGGTCTCGCGCTGGTTGGCGATGCCGATCGCGGCCAGCGCACTGGCCTCCAGCCCGGCGCCTGCCAGCGCCTCGGCGGCCGAGGTCCTCACGTTGCGCAGGATCTCCTCCGCGTCGTGCTCCACCCAGCCGGGACGCGGCGTGTGCTGGGCGTGCTCCTTCTGTGCCGCGGACACGATACGTCCGTCGCGGCCGAACACGATGAAACGCGTGCTCGTGGTTCCCTGGTCGATCGCGCCGATGTGGTCCTTCACCGCATGGCCTCCGCCAGCCGCGCCTGCGTGCCGGCCGGGACATGCAGCCCGAGCTTGGACCTGCGCCACAGCACGTCCTCCGCCGTTCGCGCGAACTCGCGGTCGCGCAGGTAGGCCACCTCCGCCTGCGTCAGCCCGCCGCCCAGATCGTCGCCAAGCCCGCTCAGCGACTTCGCCGTGCCGAGCATGGCGCTCACCCGCGTGCCGTAGGCGCGCGCAAGCCGGTGCGCCAGATCGGCCGGCAGGAACGGATAGGCGGCACGCAGATCGGCGACGAAATGCGGGAAATCCGCCTTGGGCAGGTCGCCGCCAGGCAGCGGCGCCGTGCCGGTCCAGGACGCGCCGCCTACGCCCAGCCTGGCCAGCGCCGCTTCGGCCAGCCGGCGATACGTGGTGATCTTGCCGCCATAGATGGAGAGCGCGGGTGCGGCCGCCGCCGGCGCATCCAGCTCCAGCACGTAGTCGCGCGTCACCGCGGACGCGCTTTGCGCCCCGTCATCATGCAACGGCCGCACCCCGGAATAGCTCCACACCACGTCGGCCGGCGTCACCGGGCGGGCCGTCCAGCGCGTCACCGCGTCGCACAGATACGCCGTCTCCCCGGGGGAGATCTCCACGTGCCGGGCATCCTCGTCCCACGGCAGATCCGTGGTGCCGATCAGCGAGAACGCGCCCTCGTAGGGGATGACGAAGATCACCCGCCTGTCCGGGTTCTGCAGCAGATAGGCGTGCTCGCCCTCGTACAGCCGCTTGACGACGATGTGGCTGCCCTTCACCAGACGCGTGTGCGCCGCCGCGTTCTGCCCCAGCGCGCCGGCCAGCACCTGGCCCACCCATGGCCCGGCGGCATTGACCACCATGCGCGCCTGAACAGCCTCCTCCGTCTCCTTCGAAGCCAGCACTGCCCACCACACGCCGTCCTGCCTATGCGCGCTCACCAGCCGCGTACGTGTGCGTATGCTGGCGCCGCGCTCGGCCGCATCCACCGCGTTCAGCACCACCAGCCGGCTGTCCTCCACCCAGCAATCCGAATACGCGAACGCCCGACCGCCCTGCCTGGCCAGGCCGGCGCCAAACCCGCCGGCATCCAGCCGCACGGCCCGGCTACCAGGCAGGCTCCGCTTGCCGCCGATATGGTCATACAGGAACAGCCCGGCGCGTATCATCCAGGCCGGTCGCATGCCGGCGCCCAGCGGCAGCACGAACCGCATCGGCCAGACGATGTGCGGCGCTATCGCCAGCAGGCGCTCGCGTTCGGCCAGCGCCTCGCGCACCAGGCGGAACTCGTAGTACTCCAGGTATCTGAGCCCGCCATGAATGAGCTTCGTGCTGGCGGCACTGGTGTGGCCGGCCAGGTCGTCCTGCTCGACCAGGCAGACGGACAGGCCGCGACCTGCGGCGTCGCGCGCTATGCCGGCGCCGTTTATGCCGCCACCTATGATGAGAAGATCGTACACGCCAACTCCGGGCAAGAAGAAGAAAGGCCTTCTTTTTTGAAAAAAGAAGCAAAAAACTTTTGACTCCGCTATCGCCGGCTGTTGCCACCAGACGCGTGCCGATCGAAAGCGACGAACAGCCGAAGCAGCGTCAGGAGCAAAAGTTTTTTGGTCCTTTTTTTCAAAAAAGGACTGCTTGCTTGCCTTGCCTACCAGCCCCGCCGAAACACCCCTTGCCTATCGAGCGCCACACAGGCGAGACTCCTGTTACCATGCAAGCCTCGAACTGGACGCCGGCAACCTGGCGCACGCACCCCATACACCAGGCGCCCACTTACCCCGATGCCGCTGCACTCGCCGCAGCCGAGGCGCGCCTGGCCGGTTACCCGCCGCTGGTGTTTGCCGGCGAGGCGCGCCGGTTGAAGGACGCGCTGGCCAAGGCGGCCGAGGGGCAGGCTTTCGTGCTGCAAGGCGGCGACTGTGCCGAGAGCTTCGCCGATTTCAACGCCAATTCCGTGCGCGACACCTTCCGCGTGTTGCTGCAGATGGCCGTGGTGCTGACCTTCGGCGCCACCGTGCCGGTTATCAAGATCGGCCGCATGGCCGGGCAGTTCGCCAAGCCGCGCTCGTCCGAGACGGAGACCGTGGCCGGCGTGTCCATGCCCAGCTACCGGGGGGACATCATCAACGGCCCGGCGCCGCGGGCGTCTGCTCGCGTGCCCGATCCGGCGCGCATGGAGACGGCGTATTTCCAGTCAGCCGGACGGATGAACCTGCTGCGCGCGTTCGCCAACGGCGGCTACGCGGATCTTCACCAGGTGCACCGCTGGAACCTGGATTTCGTCGCCCGCTCGCCTTTGGCCGCGCGCTATCAGGATCTGGCCACCCGCATCGACGAGACGCTGGGCTTCATGGCCGCCTGCGGCATAGGCAGCAGCAACACCGCGCAGATACGCGAGACCGAGTTTTACACCAGCCACGAGGCGCTGCTGCTGCCCTACGAGCAGGCGCTCACCCGGATCGACAGCACCAGCGGCGATTGGTACGGCTGCTCGGCCAACTTCCTGTGGATCGGCGACCGCACGCGCCAGGTGGACGGCGCCCACGTCGCGTTCCTGCGCGGCTTGCGCAACCCGGTCGGCGTGAAGGTCGGGCCCACCACGCCGGCGGGTGACCTCGCCAGGCTGATTGACATCCTGAACCCGGCCGATGAGCCAGGCCGCCTGACGCTGATCAGCCGCATGGGGGCGGAGCGTGTGCGGTCTCACCTGCCGCCGCTGCTGCGCGCCGTGCAGCGCACCGGCCGCCGCGTCACCTGGCTGTGCGACCCCATGCACGGCAACACGATCAGCACGGCAGGCGGCGTGAAGACCCGCAGCTTCGACAGCATCCTCGCCGAACTGCGCGGCTTCTTCGACGTGTTGGCGGATGCCGGCGCGCGGCCGGGCGGCGTGCATGTGGAAATGACGGGCCAGCCGGTGACAGAATGCGTGGGCGGGGCGCACCTGCTGACCGAAGCTGACCTGTCCGAACGATACGAGACGTTCTGCGATCCGCGACTGAACGCCGAACAGGCGTTGGAGCTTGCGTTCGTGGTGGCGGCGGAGCTGAAGGCGCGTCGGGTGGCTGGGGCGGCGATCGCGGCTTAGTAAGCAAGGCCTTCTTTTTTGCAAAAAAGAGGCAAAAAACTTTTGACTCCGCCGTCGCGCCGTTTGGGTAGGTCCGCGCTGGCCGGGTATGTTTTAGCCGCAGCGGTGTCGCGTCTCTTCGGCTGGCGCGCGTGATACTGGCGCTGACGCTGCTGCTGGGCTGCCAGCTTGGCGGGGAGATCGTCTCCCAAGCCTTGCACCTGCCGGTGCCCGGCCCGGTGCTGGGCATGGTGTTTCTCGCGATATTGCTGATCGCGCGTGGCAGGCTCAGTCTGGAACTTGGGCAGGCGGCGGATTTCCTGCTGCGCCATCTCAGCCTCTTCTTCGTGCCGGCGGCCGTTGGCGTGATCTCGAACGGTGCGCGCATTGCGCGTGAATGGTGGCCGTTGAGCGTCGCACTTGTCGTCTCCACCGCCTTGACAATCACGGTGGCCGCACTGGTGTTCCAGTCCGTCGAGCGGCTGATCGCGCGCGGCCGCCGGTGATCCCTTCCGGCCATGCCGCCATCGCCGGCCTGTGGGTGTACCTGCACACCCAGCCGCTGCTGTGGCTGACGGCAACCTTGGCGGCTTACGCGATAGGTGTCGTACTGCATGAGCGTGCCGGACGCTCGCCGCTGGTCAATACGGTGGCGGTCGCGGTGGCGCTGCTGGTGAGCATGCTGCTGGCCACCGGCACCAGTTACGCCACGTATTTCGATGGTGCCAAGTTCGTGCATTTCCTGCTTGGCCCCGCGACGGTGGCGCTGGCGGTTCCGCTGTTCCGCAACCGTCAGGTCGTCGCCCGTGCCATCATGCCGATTGCCGCCGCGCTGCTGGCCGGTTCGCTGACGGCGGCGTGTTCCGCCATGGCAATCGCCTGGGCGCTCGGCGCCACGTGGCAGACGGTGCTGTCCCTGGCGCCGAAATCCGTGACCACGCCCATCGCCATGGGCGTGTCCGAACGCATCGGCGGATCGCCTTCCCTCACCGCCGTGCTGGTGATCCTGACCGGCATTGTGGGCGCGGTGATCGCCACGCCGTTGCTGAACGTCCTGGGCGTACGGGATTGGCGGGCGCGCGGTTTTGCTGTGGGCCTGGCAGCGCATGGGCTTGGCACGGCGAGAGCGTTCCAGGTGCATGAGATGGCCGGCACGTTTGCAGGGATCGCCGTAGGGCTCAATGGCATCGCCACGGCCGTGCTGGTGCCTCTGTTGATTGAGTTCCTGCGCTAGTCGTGAGGGCAACCCTGCTTATCAGGAAATGATTTGCTGAACCTTCGGTCTAAAAGGGAGGAAAGAAAGGTCTTCTTTTTCGAGAAAAAGAAGCAAAAAGCTTTTACCCGCGCTGTCGCGGAACGTTGAAAAGTAGGTCTTCGCGTGCGGGCTTGGCCGGCACAAACGTTTCGTGACTCATCTTCAAAAGGTTTCGTCTCCTCTCTTTCAGCCCAACAACGACGCCCCAAAACAAGCCAGCAGCGCCCCCGGCCCAGGGTACACCTGAGAACAGCCGCCCGCGCGTAAAGCGGCCTCCGTGAAGCCGCCGCACAGCATGCCGATGGTGCGCAGGCCCGCCTTGCCGGCCGCTTGCGCGTCATAGGGTGTATCGCCGATGGCCACCGCATCCGAGGGCGCGACACCGAGCTTGCCGAGCGCCACCTGGAATATGTCCGGCGCCGGTTTCGACTGCCCGGCGTCTTCAGACGACGTCCTCACGTCCACCAGCTCTTCTATGCCCGCTATGCCCAAGTATTTGATCAGCTCGTTCTGTTTGGCGGAGGACGCCACGGCGACTTTCAGGCCGGCCGCGCGCACTCTGGCAAGCAGGTCAGGGACGGCGGAGAAGGGGCGGACCATCGGCAGATAATGTTCGCGGAAGCGCTCGCCGCGCCAGGCCTCCATTTCCTCGCCATGGTCTTCCTGCTCGGCCTTGGTCAGGAAGACGGGTAGAAGCTGGTCGCCGCCTTTGCCTATCTGGCTGCGGGCCTGCTCGAAACTTACCTGGTGGCCGAATTTCTCGAACGCGTCCTGCCAGGCGCTGGCATGCAGATCCACTGAGTCCACGAGAGTACCGTCGATGTCGAAGATGGCGGCTTTTGGCATGGGGCTGGGTTCCACTGGTCCGATTTTGCTGAACGCACGCGCTCTCTATCGGTCGCCCGCTTTTCTGCTGGCATACGCAGATGTTTTACCGACGGCGGCTCTTCTGGTGGAAAGGTCGCGCTGCCTGACATGTTGAACACCCGTGGCATAGTCATACTCAGGGTGTTCGGCCGGTCAGCGCAGTCGCAGCTTCGGTCCCGGGCGCGAGCGTATCCGCAGGCTGGGCTGTGGGATGCTGTATTCGCCCGAGGCGGACTGCTTTGTAGAAAAGACGCAAAAACTTTGCGTTCCTGCGCGGGTACAGCCGCATCGGTGCATCCGCTTGCAACCACGGCAAGGCAACAGTTCCGGTTCTTTGGAAAGCCTTTCCGCCGTGCCCTCAGCCTTTCACCACCGGCAAGTCGATGAAGCTTGTCGCTTGACCTGCGTCGAAGACCTTGATGGTGGCAGGCTTGTAGTCGGCCGGCTTGGCAAAGAAGATGTTCTTCACGAAGACCTGCGGATTGCGGTCGTAGAGCGGAAACCAGCTCGACTGTATCTGCACCATCACGCGATGGCCGGGCAGGAACACGTGGTTTGCCGTGGGCAGCGCGAATTTTATGAGCTGCTTCTGATCGGACGGCATGGCTTCGGGCTTGGCCGGGTCGTTGCGGTATCTCGCGCGCATGATGTCCGCCGAGACCATGAGCTGGTAGCCGCCGAGCTTCGCGTCCCGTCCGTTCTGATCCGGATAGACGTCGATCAGCTTGACGACGAAATCGCCGTCCGTGCCGGTGGTGGAGGCCTGCAGGTTGGCGACGGGCTGGCCGGCGATCTTCAGCGGTGCGTCGAGTGGCGGCGTGCTGTAGCTTAGTACGTCCGTGCGGGCGGCCGCGTCGCGCTGGTCGCTGGTCAACCAGGTCTGCCAGCTGTGCTGGCCTTCGTCGCCCTCGATATGCACCGGGCGCGGCAGAAAAGGCACGGGCCGCGCCGGGTCGGCGATGTAGCTGTCAAAGCCCTTGAACGAAGCGGCCGGCAGCGTGGTGGCGAGCTTGAAGCCGGGTTGCAGGTACATCGGCGTGTGCTCGATGCGGCAACCGTCATCGCAGCCGGACGGCCACGCCTTCAGGCTATGCCAGCCGTTCGTGCCCGTCTCGTAGGCGTTGACGGTTGCCAGGCCGAGCGGCGGCGCTTCGTCCTTGAGGAAGTGGTCGAGAAACGGCCGTAGCAGGTTGGCGCGAAAATAGGCCGCCGTGTCGCTGCCGAACGCGATGTTGCCCACCGCCGAACCGTCAAGCCGCTCCTGATGATGAAACCACGGCCCGATAACGAGGAACAGGTTGCGGTCCGCGTCGTGCGGTTTCACGGCGTTCCAGGCGGCGATGTTGCCGTAGATGTCCTCCTGGTCCCACAGCGAATGCACCAGCATGGTGGGGACCGACAAGCCTTGCTGGGCGAGCAACTTGTCGATTGCCTGGCCCTGCCAGAAAGCGTCGTAGGCCGGATGGGACATCAGCTTGCCGGCGAAACCGGTCTGCTCCAGCCCATGCAACCTGGCCATGTCGCCGGCGGAGCCTGCCGACAGCCAGGTGTCGTAATCGTCGTAATGGTCGGTCCACCATTTCAGGTCGCTGCCGCGCGTGGCTTCCTGGTCGTGCACATACACCAGGCTGTCCTGCCGGAAGGCACCATTGTGGAACCAGTCGTCGCCGCGCCAGCCATCCACCATTGCGTTGATCGGCACGGCCGCGCGCAACGCAGGATGCGGATGGAACAGCGCCATAAGCGAGGTGAAGCCGTCATACGAGATGCCGAGTATGCCGACTTTCCCGTTGCTTTCAGGCGTGTTGTGCACGAGCCAGTCGATCGTGTCCCAAGTGTCGGTCGAGTGATCGACCTGGGTGTCGTTGAGCGGACCGCGCAGCGGCCGCGTCATCACGTAATCGCCTTCGGAGCCGTGCTTGCCGCGCACGTCCTGCACCACGCGTATGTAGTTGTCGTGCGTGACCAACTCGTCGGTCACGTCATGATCACCCATAACCTCGGACAGATGCGCGCTGCTGATCGTGCCGAAGCGTTCCTCCGCGCCATATGGCGTGCGCGTCAGCAGCATCGGCGCATGCGCCGCGTTGCGCGGGACAATGATGACGGTGTGCAATTTCACCCCGTCCCGCATGGGGATCATCACCACGCGCTTCGTGTAGTCGAACAAATCCGTGCGCGGAGCAAAGGTCTTGGGGCTCTCGCTGACGAGCGGAGGCATAGGTGCGGCGGCTATCGTCAGGACCGCAGCGCAAGCTAGCAGGAATCGTTTCACATTTGATCCTTCGGTAGAGAAAGGCCTGCTTTGAAAACAGAAGCGGACACTACGCTCCTGGTGACGTCCTATGCGTCCAGCGCCTCGTCCAGTTCGAACGTGCCTTCGATTTCCACCGGTGCGTCCAGGGGCAGGGAGGCCACGCCTATTGTCGCGCGCGCGTGGCGGCCGGCATCGCCGAAGATCTCCACCACCAGGTCCGAGGCGCCGTTCATGATGGCAGGGTGCCGGGTGAAATCGGGCGTGCACGCGATGAAGCCACCCAGACGCACGACGCGCGCCACGCGATCCAGACTACCTTCGCAGGCGGCGGATAGATGGGCGAGCACGTTGAGCAGGCATTGCCGCGCAGCCGCCGCGCCGTCCGCATCGCTGACCGCGGCGCCGAGCTTGCCCGTGCAGGTGAGACTGCCTGACAACATGGGAAGCTGGCCGGAGACGACGACCAGGTTGCCGGTGACGACATAGGGGACGTAGGTGGCGACAGCAGGCTGCGGCGGCGGCAAAGTCAGACCGAGTTCCGCGAGCCTTGCGGCGATACGTCCGTCCATGTTCCATCTCCCATATCAGGTCCGGTGCTTTCACTCGGTTCCAACGCCGGATGCAAGATGGCAGAGAGGAAGCAGTGCTTTTTCGAGAGACGATTTAGCCTCGTCGGATGCGCCTGGTCGAGACGCAAGCCATGATACTCCCACCAGAGCCGAGCGAAGGCTTTCGACATCTTTTCTCGAAGGGGCCTTGCTGCTTTCTTCAACTCGGCCAGCACAACCCTCCTACGTCAGGCTGAACTGCAGATCAGCGAGCCGTGCATACAGCCCGGCCTCGCGCACCAGCGTGTCATGCGTGCCCTCCGCCGCCACGCGCCCGCGTTCGATGACGACGATGCGGTCCGCGCGGCGTATTGTCGCCAGGCGGTGCGCCACGACCAGCGTGGTGCAGCCATGTGCCAATACGGTCAGCGCATGCTGCACGGCCGCCTCGCTCTCGGCATCCAGCGCGGAGGTGGCCTCGTCCAGCAGCAGTATCGGCGCCCGGCGCAGGATCGCGCGCGCGATCGCCACCCGCTGCCGCTGCCCACCGGACAAGCGCACACCTTTCTCGCCCAGGAACGTGTCCAGGCCTTCCGGCAACTCATGCAGGAAGTCCGCGGCCGCGGCGCTGACCGCCGCGCGGACTTCGCCGTCCGACGCGTCCGGGCGCCCGAAGCGTATGTTCTCCCAGGCGTTCGCGCTGAAGATGACAGGATCCTGGGGGACCACCGCCATGCGGGCGCGCAGGGCGGCGGGGTCGGCATTGCGCAGATCCACGCCGTCTACGCGTATCGTGCCGGACTGGGTGTCATAGAAACGCAGGAGGAGCTGGAAGATCGTGGTCTTGCCGGCGCCCGAAGGGCCAACCAGGGCCACGGTCTCGCCCGGCCGCACGGTGAAACTCAGGGCGTCCAGCGCAGGCGCTTCAGGCCGGGACGGGTAGTGGAAAGTCACCTGTTCGAACGCGACGGCGCCGAGCGCGGCCCCGGGTGCGGCCTCGGGGAAGCGCTGCGTATAGGCGGGCGCCGCGATGGCCGGGC
>CAHJWU010000028.1 GCA_903643085.1 Rhodospirillales bacterium | reverse complement strand
GAGAGCGCGCGCGCGCCGGCCACCACGCGCTCGGCATTGTCGCGCGGCATGTCGGCGTCGGTCGCACGCGGCGCCGCGGCGGCGATCGCCTCCTTGACGTCCATCAGGCAGTGGCGTTCGGACTTGCCCGTGCCCACCGCAACCAGCACGGCGAAGCGCATACGCCCGAGCGAGCTGCACCCCTTGCGCCAGTACGCCGCATCGAGCACGCGTACGGTTTCGCCATCGTCGCGTCCGCGCAAGGCGGTCGCCAGCGCCTGCAGGTCGGGTGTGGCGAACATCTCGTCCACCGCCGCGCGCTCGGTCTTGGTGAGCTTCCAGAAGCGCTTGCCGATCGGGATCTCCGGCTCGGTGCCCTCGATGCGCTCGTCGGCCAGGTGCTTCCAGGACCGGCCGGCGGCCTGGCGCATCAGGTTGCGTATCAGCTTCGGCATCGCGTCGGCCTGGCGGTGCTCGCCCTCGAAGGCCGCCTCGTAGCCGGCCGTCATGTGCTCCAGGATGTGCGCCGTGGTGACGCCAGGCAGGTCGGACCCGCGTGCGGACATGGCGAGCGAGAGTGCGAGGCGTATCAGATCGTGCACCGGGTTGCCGATCACCGTCTGGTCCAGATCGCGTATCTGGATCGCCAGGTCGCCATGGGTGCTGCCCACGGGACCGAGATTGCCCACGTGGCAGTCGCCGCAGATCCACACGCTTGGGCCTTCCGGCAGAGTCAGGCTGCTGGCGCCCAGCCACTCGTAGAAGCGGGTGGTGCTGCCGCGGACGTAGGCGTGTGCGGAGGCGGCCATTTTGAGGTGCCGCTCGGCGGTGAGCACGGCCTGGCGGCCGGCCGGGGTAACCTGTTTGCTTTCGGACATGGGCAACACAACGCAACGCCGCACGCCGGTTGCCCGGGCGTGCTCGCTGTGTAGGTTGCGCGCCATGCAGACGAGCGCGCCCATCAGACAGATCAGGCTGCACGCGTTCGAGATGGCCTGCGTGGGCCACATCCAACAAGGAATGTGGCGCCACCCGCGCGACCGCGCCACCGGCTACACGCGCCTGGATCACTGGGTGGCGCTGGCCCGCACTTTGGAGCGCGGCCTGTTCGACGGATTGTTCCTGGCCGACGTGCTCGGCGTCTACGACGTGTATGGCGCCTCGCCGGACGCCGCCCTGCGCGCTGGCGTGCAGGTGCCCAACCTGGACCCCGCGCTGCTGGTGCCCGCCATGGCGCACGCCACGCGGAACCTGGGCTTTGCGATCACCGCCAACGCGGCCGCCACCCACCCCTTCGTGTTCGCCCGCCAGATGAGCACGCTGGACCACCTCACCGGCGGCCGCATCGGCTGGAACGTGGTCACCGGCTACCTGGATTCGGCTGCCCGCGCGCTGGGCCGCGATGGCCAGGCAGACCACGATTCCCGCTACGACGCCGCCGACCAGGTGATGGACGCGCTGGGCCGGCTCTGGCGCGAAAGCTGGCAGGACGGCGCCGTCACCGCCGATCGCGACACCGGGGTCTACACGGACCCGGCGCGCGTGCACGCCGTCATCGGCGCGGGCCAGGGCTGGCGCACGGACGCGATACACCTCTGCGAGCCCTCGCCGCAGCGCGGCCCGGTCATCTACCAGGCCGGCGCGTCTGCCCGCGGCCTGCGCTTCGCCGCGGATCACGCCGAATGCGTGTTCGTCAACGCCACCACGCCGGCGCAGACCGCCGGGCTGGTCGCCGCCTTGCGCGAAGCCGCCGGCGCGCGCCGCGTGCAGGTGTTCGCCGGCATGACTGTGGTGGCCGGCCGCACGCCGGCCGAGGCCGCCGACAGATACGCCGACTACGAACGCTACGCCGACCCCGAAGCTGCCATGGTGCAGTCCGCCGGCTCGATGGGCGTGGATTTTGCAGTCCTGGCCGAGGACGAAGCGATACGCATGGTCCCGACCCAGGCGGTGGTCTCCAACCTGGCGGCACTCACGGCCGGCCCGGCGGTCACCAAGCGCGGCTGGCGCGAACGCCTGCGCCTGGGCGGCCGGCAAGTGCCCGTGGTCGGTTCGCCGGCGCAGGTGGCCGACGCGATGCAGGACTGGATGGCGCAGGCGGACCTGGACGGCTTCGTGCTGGCGCGCACGGTGACGCCGGAGTGCTTCGTCGATTTCGTGGACCTGGTGGTGCCGGAGCTGCAGCGCCGTGGCGTCTACAAGACGGCTTACGCGGACGGCACGTTGCGCGAGAAGCTGTTTGACAGGAAGTAAGAAAGGCCTTCTTTTTTGAAAAAAGAAGCAAAAAACTTTTACTCCGCTGTCGCGCGCTTGTTCTTCAGCCGCCGACAGGGACCAAAAGTTTTTTGATTCTTTTTTTCAAAAAAGAACTGCTTCCTTGCTTGGGGCCGGAAACACCATGAAAGCACTCTGGGCGCTCGTCGCCCTCCTAGGCGCTGCCGCACTGGCCGTTCTCGCCACCAGCCGGGGCGAGACCGTAAACGCGCTCTGGCTCGTCACCGCGGCGCTCTGCACCTACGCCCTGGCCTATCGCTTCTACAGCCTGTTCATCGCCCGCCGCATGCTGCGGCTGGATGCGGCCAGGCCCACGCCGGCCTGCGTGCGCAATGACGGCCTGGATTACGTGCCCACCAACAAATACGTCCTGTTCGGCCACCATTTCGCGGCCATTGCCGGCGCGGGCCCGCTGGTGGGGCCGGTACTCGCCGCGCAGATGGGCTTCCTGCCCGGCACCTTATGGATACTGGTGGGCGTGGTGTTCGCCGGCGCGGTGCAGGACATGCTGATCCTGTTCCTCTCCGTCCGGCGGGACGGGCGATCCCTGGGCGACATGATACGCACCGAAATGGGCCCGTTCGCCGGCATTGTCGCCAGCATAGGCATACTGGCGATCATGGTGATCCTGCTGGCGGTGCTGGCCCTGGTCGTGGTCAAGGCGCTGGCCGGCTCGCCCTGGGGCAGCTTCACGGTGTTCGCCACCGTGCCGATCGCGCTGCTGATGGGGCTGTACGGGCGCTACGTGCGGCCGGGCCGGGTGCTGGAGATGAGCGTCATCGGCTTCGTGTTGCTGATGGTCTCTCTCTGGCTGGGCGGTGCGGTGGCGGCCGATCCGGTGTGGGCCGCGCGGTTCACCTTCAGCGGCGTCACCTGGGCGTTCATGCTGATGGCCTACGGCTTCGTGGCCAGCGTCCTGCCGGTGTGGCTGATCCTGGCGCCGCGCGACTACCTCAGCACGTTCCTCAAGATCGGCACCATCTGCGCGCTTGCGCTGGGCATAGCGGTGGTGATGCCGGAACTGCGCATGCCGGCGGTAAGCCGCTTCGTCGACGGCACCGGGCCGGTGTTCGCGGGCAGCGTGTTCCCGTTCCTGTTCATCACCATCGCCTGCGGCAGCGTCAGCGGCTTCCACGCGCTGGTCTCCAGCGGCACCACGCCGAAGATGATCGGCGACGAGGCGCAGATACGCGCCATCGGCTACGGTGCCATGCTGGCAGAGAGCATGGTGGCCATCATGGCGCTGATCGCCGCCTGCGTGCTGGAACCTGGCGCCTATTTCGCCATGAACGCGCCGGCAGCGCTGGTCGGCACCACGGTGGAGGCGGCCTCTTCCACCATCACCGGCTGGGGCTTTCCCATTTCGGCCGCCTCGCTGACCCAGCTGGCGCATGACGTGGGCGAGCACACCATACTGGCGCGCGCCGGCGGCGCGCCGACGCTGGCGGTCGGCATGTCCCGCATCCTGTCAGGCGCGCTCGGCGGCCGGGCGCTGATGGCGTTCTGGTATCATTTCGCCATCCTGTTCGAGGCGCTGTTCATCCTGACCACGCTCGATGCCGGCACCCGGGTGGCGCGCTTCATGATCCAGGACCTGGCTGGCCTCGCCGTGCCCGCCTGGCGCCGGACGGAGAGCACGCTCGCCAACGTGGCGGCCACCGGGCTGGCCGTCTGCGCCTGGGGCTACTTCCTGTACCAGGGCGTGGTCGATCCGCTGGGCGGCATAAACACGCTGTGGCCGCTGTTCGGCATCTCCAACCAGATGCTGGCGGCCATCGCGCTGACCCTGGCCACCGTCGTGCTGTTCAAGATGAAGCGCCAGGCCTACGCCGCCGTGGCCGCCGCCCCCGCCGCATGGCTCGCGGTGTGCACGCTCACCGCCGGCTGGGAGAAGATCTTCTCGCCCGTGCCCGCCATCGGCTTCCTCTCCCACGCGGCCCGGTTCGCCGCCGCCATGGCCGAGGGCCGCGTGATGGCGCCGGCCAAGACGGCAGCGGACATGCACCAGGTGCTGGCCAACGACTACGTGGACTGCGCGCTGACCGGCCTGTTCATGGCCGTGGTGGTGCTTATGCTGGGTGCCGGCGTGGCGTGCATCTTTCAGGCCCTGCGCGACGTAAGAGTGACCACGCATGAGGATCGCCATGATCTGCCGCTGCTTCGGCCGAACGTTTGACGTGAGCCAGGCCGCGCGCAGCGCGCGCGCGGCGGTGGAGCTTGTGGCAGGCCTGCCAGATTACGACCGCTACGTGGCGCATCTGCGTGACACCCATCCCGGCGAGGCGGTGCTGTCGCGCGAGGCGTTCTTTCGCGCAAGGCAGGATGCGCGGTTCGGGGCCGGCGGCGGGCTGCGGTGCTGCTAGCAAGCAAGCAGTTCTTTTTTGAAAAAAAGAACCGAAAAACTTTTGCTCCCTGTTGGCGGCTGCTGAAACACGGCGCGACAGCGGACCAGTCTTTTGCTTCTTTTCCTCAGAAAAGAAGTGCTTTCTTCCTGACCCTGAAAGACCAACTCATCGCCGCAAGACGCCGCCTCATAGCACAATCCGGCAAACTCGCGCGCCTGCTGCTCTTTCCGCGCCCAGGCTTGCGCCCCTACCAGCGCCCGCTGCTCGACGTGGCCAGACAGACGGGCATAGGCGACGTGATCATGTGCACGGCCGTCCTGCGCGCGGTCAAACAGGCCAACCCGCACGGACGCATACGCTTCTACACCGGATTCCCCGAACTCGCGCGCGGACTGCCCTACATCGACGAAGTGCTGCCGTTCGACGCGCGCGTGCCAGGCAGCATCTACCTGCAATACGAAAAGACCGTGCCGTCTCCTGTGCACCTCACGCGCCTGATGGGCGACCGCATCGGCCTGGAGGTCACCGACCCGCAGCCCGATTGCGTAATCGATGGCGCGCTGGTGGAAGCCTACCAGAACGCCTGGCGCCACTTGCCGCGCCCGTGGGTGATCGCGCTGCGCCGCGCCAGCCGCTACACGCCGAACAAGGACTGGCCCGACGCGAACTGGGACGAACTGGTCGCACGCGTGGCCGCCACGTCCACGCTCATCGAAATAGGCGACGCTCCTGACGCGTCCGGCCCGGTGCCGGTTGGCAACCACATCGACCTGCGCGGCCAGACCACGCTTGCGCAACTCGCCGCCGCCATAAGCGCCGCCGACATACATGTGGGCCCGGTGTCAGGCCCGATGCACATCGCGGGCGCCGCGGGCACGCCGGCCGTGGTGATCATCGGCGGCTACGAGCACCCGGTGAACGCGCATTACGAGGGCAACGTGGAATTCTACACGCAGGTGCCGTGCGCCCCATGCTGGCTGCGCACGCCTTGCCCGTTCGACGTGAAATGCCTGCGCGCGATCGGGGCGGGCGAGGTGTTCGCGGCGATCGCGGAACGTTGGGCAACGGCTGCCGGACGCATGCCGAAGTGACTCTAGTCCGCCTTGTGATTGACTCTTAAGCAAGCAAGGAAGGTCTTCTTTTTTGAAAAAAAGAAGCAAAAAACTTTTGCTTTCTGCGCAGGCTGAGCGGCCTTGCTTTAGCCGAAAGCATCTTGGACGCCGCACATTCGGGGCAGAAAAAGGACTGCTAGCTTTGTTTCACGCTCAGCGCGAGTTGGCATAGGCAAGCGGTTCTTTTCCAAAAAGGCCTTGCTTGCTACCCGCGTGGCAACGCCGCTGGAGCGACACCGCTTCTACTCCGCCAACCCCGCCAACCCCGCCCGCAAGGTCTCGATTCCCTCGCCCGTCCGCGCACTCGTCGCCAACACCTCGGGATACGCCGCGGCATGGCCGGCCATCGCCGCCTCCACCTCAGCCCGCTTGCGCGCCAGACGATCCGGCCTCAACCCGTCGATCTTCGTCAACACCAACTGAAACGCCACCGCCGCGCGATCGAACAGATCCATCACCGCCACATCCGACGCCTTCAGCTCGATACGCGCATCCAACAGCAAAACCACCCGACGCAACACCACACGCCCGCGCAGGAAATCGAACATCAACCCCTGCCAATCCTCCTTCACGGCCTTCGCCGCCTGCGCATACCCGTAGCCAGGCATGTCGACCAGAACCAGCCGCCCCCCCAGATCGAAGAAGTTCAACTGCTTCGTCCGCCCCGGCTCGCTCGACGCCCGCGCCAGAGCCTTGTGCCCCGTCAACGCATTCACCAGCGACGACTTGCCCACATTCGACCGCCCGGCAAACGCCACTTCTGGCCCGCGCGGCTCCGGCAACTGATCAATCCTTTGCGCCGCGAAATAAAACCGGCACTCGGCGGCAAACAGCAGCCGGCCAGCCTCGATCTCAGCGGCCTGTTCTTCGGGCGTGGTCAAGTAAGGCAAGGCCAGGGGCTCTGCCCCTGGACCCCGCTGGGGCCAGTCGGCCCCAGACCCCGGGCTTCGCCCCTTAAAGAATAGGTTCTAAGGACGACTGTCCTTAGCGGGGTCCAGGGGCGCCACGCGAATGCGTGCTGCGCACGACGCCCCTGGCCTTAGTCACTCGGCCGCAGCGATCTCCTTCGGCACCTCGCGCGCCTTTTCGGCGATACGCGCCGACTTGCCGCGGCGCCCGCGCAGGTAATACAGCTTCGCCCGCCGCACATCGCCGCGCCTGACAACCTCGATCTCCGCGATCTGCGGCGAATACAGCGGAAACACCCGCTCCACTCCTTCGCCATAGCTGATCTTGCGCACGGTGAAGCTGCTGTTCAGCCCGCGGTTGCTGCGTGCGATACACACGCCCTCATAGGCCTGCACCCGGGTGCGCTCGCCTTCCACAACCTTCACGGACACCTTCAGCGTGTCGCCAGGCGCGAACACCGGGACCGCGCGCGCGGCCGTCAGGCGGGCAACCTCCTCGGCCTCGAAAGTCTGTAGCAGGTTCATGTTGGCAGTCCTCTGTCTTGCAAGGTGATTACGGCGCGGCCAGGGCGCGCGCAACATTGTTCGTGTGCGCCGCCCACAGATCGGGCCTGCGCCGGCGGGTGATGGCCTCCGCCTCCGCCTGCCGCCACGCGGCGATGGCGGCGTGGTTGCCGGACAGCAGAACCGGCGGCACCGCCCGCCCGCACCACTCGGCCGGCCTGGTGTACTGCGGATACTCCAGCAACCCGTTGGCAAAACTCTCTTCCGTGGCGGAGTCCGCCGCCCCCATGACGCCCGGCAGCAGCCGCACCGCGGCGTCCAGCAACACCATCGCCGGCAGCTCGCCGCCGGACAGCACGTAATCGCCCACGCTGATCTCCTGCGCGGCGGCCGCCTCTATCGCGCGCTGGTCGATGCCCTCGTAGCGGCCGCATAGCAGCACCACGCCGGGCCCCGCGGCGAAATCCCGCACGTCCGCCTGGGCCAGCCGGCGCCCGCGCGGAGTCAGGTAGACCACCGGCCGCCCGTCCTGCACGCTCGCCAGCGCGGCGGAGACCACGTCCGGCCGCATCACCATGCCGGGCCCGCCGCCGAACGGGGTGTCGTCCACGGTGCGGTGGCGGTCGGTGGCGTTTGCCCTGATGTCGCGCGCGTCCAGACGCCACAGCCCGGCCTGCAGCGCGCGCCCGGCGAGGGATTGCCCGAGCGGGCCGGGGAACATCTCCGGGAACAGCGTCAGCACGGTGGCATGCCAGGTCATGCCGCCACCTCGCGCATTTCTATTTCGTCGGGCGGCACCACGGTCAGCCTTCCTCCGGCCACATCGATGTGCGGCACGGCGGCGCGGGTGAACGGCACCACAAGCGGGTTAGTCGCCCCGCGCGCGATCTCCAGGCTGGTGCCTGCGCCGTAATCGTGCACGGCGGTCACCTGGCCCAGCAGCGCGCCCGCTTCGGTGTGGGCGGCCAGGCCAACCAGGTCGGCCAGGTAGAACTCCTCGCTGTCCGCCTTGGGCAGGCGGTGGCGCTCCACGTAGAACTTCGTGTTTACCAGCCGCTCGGCCTCGGTGCGGTCGGCGATCGCGCGGCCCGCCCCGTCGCGCAGTTCGGCCACCCCTTCGCCGCGCCAGGCGAGCGACCAGGTACGCCCGGCCTCGTCCAGCAGCGGGTTGTAGCGGGCGAGGTCGGCCGGCTCGGCGGTGTAGCTGTGCACGTGCACCAACCCGCGCACGCCGTGCGGCCGGCCGATCACGCCCATCAGGATGCGGGTTGGCGGCATGCGAGCCCTTGGCGTCAGGCCGCTGCGGCGGCCGCAGCAGCCTTGGCCCGCTCCTGCGCTTTCTTCTTCGGCGCGGACTGGATCGGCTGCTCGGCATATTGTCGCTTCGGCGTCATGCCGGCGTTGCTGAGGAACTTGGCGACGCGGTCCGTGGCAATGGCGCCGTGGTCCAGCCAGTGCTTGATGCGCTCGCCGTACAGACGGATGCGCTCGTCATGCTCGGCCGGCAGCATCGGGTTGTAGCTGCCCACCTTTTCGATGAAGCGCCCGTCCCGCGGGCTGCGGCTATCGGCCACCACAATGTGGTAGTAGGGGCGCTTCTTGGCGCCGGCACGGGCTAGGCGAATTTTCAGTGACATATCTAATTCTCTATTTGGTGAAGTTTGAAGTCTAGAGCGAGTTCGCTATCAAGGAGAAATCCTCGAGACCGACATTCATTTCGTTCGAGGTGCCGGCGCGACGGTCTTTTGAGACAAATTTTGCCATGTCCTCAAGCATACTCAGCCGAGCAATGGGCGCTGCATCGGCAGGTCTGCTGGGATTCCGGAGGTCCCGAGCTTTCTTTACTGCTGCGAGCACGAAGTCAGCGTGGATGGCTACAAACGTCATTTTATTGTCCCTGACCTCATTAATAACCACGGGGCCGCTGCTGGCCCATGCCCTTGGGCATAAGCGCGCCGATGCCTTGGCGCATCAGGCCCTTCTGCCCGAGCTTGCCCATGCGCTTCATCATGGTGGCCATGTCGTCGAACTGTTTCAGCAGCTTGTTGATCTCCTGCACGGTCGTGCCGCTGCCGGCGGCAATGCGCTTCTTGCGGCTCGCCTTGATGATCTCCGGCGCGCGCCGTTCCTTCACTGTCATGCTGCCGATGATCGCCTGCTGACGCTTGAACACGCTGGTGTCGATGTTCGCGTTCTCGATCTGCTGCTTCATCTGGCCCATGCCGGGCAGCATCCCAAGGATCGAGCTGATCGACCCCATCTTGCTGATCTGCCGCAACTGTGCGGCGTAATCCTCCAGCGTGAAGGCGCCGCGCATCATGCGCTTGGCAAGCTTCTCCGCCTCGTCCTGGTCGATCGTCTCGGACGCGCGCTCCACCAGGCCGGCGATGTCGCCCAGGCCCAGGATGCGGCCGGCCACGCGCTCGGGATGGAATTCCTCCAGCGCGTCGATCTTCTCGCCGGAGCCGCTGAACTTGATCGGCGCCCCGGTCACCTGACGCATCGAGAGCGCGGCACCGCCGCGCGCATCGCCGTCCATGCGCGTCAGCACGATGCCGGTCACGCCAACCGTCTCGTTGAACGCGCGCGCTGTCTGCACCGCGTCCTGGCCGGTCATCGCGTCCACCACCAGCAGCGTCTCGGCCGGGTTGGTGACGCCGCGTATCTCGCGGACCTCGTCCATCAACGCCTGGTCAATCGACAGGCGCCCGGCGGTGTCCAGGATCACCACGTCGAAGCCCTCGCGGCGCCCCGCCTCCATTGCCCGGCGCGCGATCTGCACGGGATTCTGACCCGCCACGATCGGCAGGCTGGCGACACCCGCCCGCTCCGCCAGCTGCGCCAGCTGCAACTGCGCGGCCGGCCGCTGCGTGTCCAGGCTGGCCAGCAGCACGCGCTTTTTCTCGCGCTGTGTCAGCCGCAACGCCAGCTTGCCGCTCGTCGTCGTCTTGCCCGAGCCCTGCAAACCCACCATCAGGATCGGCACCGGTGCTGCCGCGGCCAGGTTCAGCGGCACCGCGCCGGCACCGCCCAGCGCTTCCACCAGCGCGTCGTTGACGATCTTGGCCACTACCTGGCCGGGCGAGACGGCTTCCAGCACCTCGGCGCCAATCGCCCGCGCGCGCACGGCGGCGACGAAATCCTTCACCACCGGCAGCGCCACGTCGGCGTCCAGCATGGCCAGGCGCACCTCGCGCAAGGCCTCGGTCACATCCCCCTCGCTCAGCGCTCCGCGTTTGCGCAGCCCGTCGAAGATGCCCGTGAACTTGTCCGACAGCGCGTCGAACATGAGATGATGGCCCTCCAAAACAGAAACCGCCGCTGCGCGAACCCTCGCGGAGCGGCGTCTCCCCGCGTATGGCGGGGACCGGCGGGCCTTGGCTCGCTGGATAGGCGGCGTTTTGCGGCAGGAAGATTAGGCAAGTCAAGGAAAGAGCTGGAGGAGATGTGCCATCCCCCCCCCCAGACCCCCGTCAATTCTGTGTAGGCGGGGCGAAGATTGCGCGCCTGGGCCGGCAACCGCCGGCGCTGCCGCGCGTAATCGCCGGTGAACCCGACGGAGCGCCCCGCAATGCGCAGCCATCCCTCGTTCGAGCAAGCCATCGTCGCCGCATTGATGACGCTGGGCACCGCCGCTGCCGCCGCGCCGTCACCCGCAGCGCGGGTGAACACTCAGGACCCGGCGGTGCAGTCCCAGGCCCGCGCCCTGGCGCAACTCCCGCCGGTGACCCCGCCGCAGGGCAGCCACCACGTCCCGGAGGACCCAAGCGGCCGCCGGCAGGTCGGCAAGGCCTCGGTGTACGCCGGCCGCTTCCAGGGCCAACAGATGGCGGATGGCGAACGCTTCCGCCACGCCGGCTCGGCCGCCGCCAGCCGCACCCTTCCGCTGGGCACGCAGGCGCGCGTGACGAACCTGCAGACCGGCCAGGCCGCGCTGGTGACCGTGGAGGACCGCGGCCCGTTCGTGGACGGCCGCACGATCGACGTATCGCGCGCCACGGCGCAGCAGATCGGCCTCACCCGCAAGGCGGGCGTGGCGCCGGTGGAAGTGGCGCCTGTGGCTGTGCCGCAGCGCGACGGCACGGTGAAGGCGGGTGCCGGGGCGGTAAAGTAAGCAGGGTCTTCTTTTCTGAAAAAAAGCAGGCCTTACTTCCTTCCCAGCGGCTCGAACCGGTACGGACTGTCGCTCTCCAGATTGGGATCCAGCGCCAGGCGGTGCTCAAGCGGCGGAAATGCCCGGCTGCGGCAGTTCTGCCGGTCGCACAGCCGGCAGGACAGTCCGATGCCTACCGCCGCCTGCTCCAGTTTCAGCCCGTCCGCGTAGACCACCTCGCCGGCATGGGCCACGTCGCAGCCCATGGCGACCACGTGTGTCGGCGGCGGCTCGCCCCACGCCGCGGCCGTGCCTTCGATGCAGCGCGCGAAGCAGAGGAACGTGGCGCCATCCGGCAGCTGCGCCACTTGCACCCGCAGCGTGCCGGGCGTGGCGAAAGCGGCGTGCACCACCCAGCGCGGGCAGGACCCGCCGTAGCGGGCGAAGGGAAAGCCGCCGGCGGAGAAGCGCTTGCTGACGTTGCCGGCAGGGTCCAGGCGCAGGAAGAAGAACGGGATGCCGCGCGCGCCGGCTTTTTGCAGCGTGCTCAGGCGGTGGCAGGCCTGCTCGAAGCTGACGCAGAAGCGGGCGGCGAGTGCGTCCATGTCATGGCGCAGCAGCCGCGTGGCCTCCAGGAACGCGGTATAGGGCATCAGCAGGGCGGCCGCCGCGTAGTTCAGCAGGCCGATGCGTATCAGGGAGGCGGCTTCCGGCGTGCTGGGGGCGATGCGGGTCAGCAGCGCCTCCACCATGTCGCGCGCTTCCAGCAGAATGATCTGGAACGCCATGTGGAAGCCGCGGCTCTCGCGCGGGAGCTGTTCGGAGAGCGTGAGCGTGCGGGTCTCCGGCTCGTAGCGGCGCAGCGCGTCTTCCATCGGGCTGACGCGCACGCTGACGCCGTGCACGCGGCGCAGGCGTTCGGCGATGGCGTGGTTGGTCTCGGCCGGCGTGGCGTTCAGCGCGGCGGCAATGCCTTCGGCGGCGGATTCCAGTTCGGCGAAGTAATTGCCGCGTTCGTGGAAGACGTCGCGGGCTTCCTCGTTCGGCAGCAGGATGCGGCGGCCGGAGGGCAAGGCGAGGCCGGACGCGTCCTCACGCGCCACGCGCCAGGCGCGGTAGAGGGCGAGGACGCCGCGGGCGGCGTTGGGGTTGCTGGCCACACCTTCCAGCTCGGCGTCCGGTATGGGTTCGGTGCCGAGCAGCGGGTCGGAGAAGATTTCGCGCAGGCCGAATTCAAGCTCGCGTTCCTGGGCGCCCGAGAGGGCGGCGAGGTCCACGCGCAGCATTTCGGCGAGCTTGATGACCAGGCTGGCGGTAACGTTGCGCTGGTCGTGCTCGATGAGGTTGAGATAGCTGGGAGATATCCCGAGCTTGGCGGCCAGCGCCTGCTGCGAAAGCCCCTGCTCGGTCCTGAGCCTACGGACGGTCCGTCCGATAAGTGGTCTAGCCATAAGCCCTCTTGACTGGGGTCTGGGGCCGACTGGCCCCAGCGGGTCCAGGGCAGAGCCCTGGCCTTTACAACCTTTACAGTTTTACAAAGCCTTCCGTAACCACCGCGACAAGATAATGGCCAATGCTGCACCTGCGAGCTATCCTGGCGCGCCGTAGAAGCCGATATCCCGCCTCACCGTTGCAGTTCAAGGATGTAACATCATGCGCCTACCCGTCCATTCCCCCGAGGGCAGCTCCGGCAGCCTGGCCGGGCTTGATCCCAAGTCCGCCTTCGGCCCGGCCGCCAGGTCCGCCTACCAGGAGCATGTGGCCACGGTCACCGGGTTGCTGGAGAAGCGGGGCACGTGGAACGGCATAGACGCGGAAAACGTGGCCCGCATGCGGCTGCAGAATCGTTTCAGGACGGGTTTGGACATCGCGAAATACACCGCGGCAATCATGCGCGAGGACATGGCCGCCTACGACAACGATTCGTCGCTCTACACGCAGTCTCTGGGCGCGTGGCACGGCTTCATCGCGCAGCAGCAGATGATTGCGGTGAAGAAGCATTTCGGCACCACGAAGCGCCGCTACATCTATCTGTCCGGCTGGATGGTCGCCGCGTTGCGCTCCGAGTTCGGGCCGCTGCCCGACCAGTCTATGCACGAGAAGACGTCCGTGCCGAAGCTGATCGAGGAGATCTACACCTTCCTGCGCCAGGCCGATGCGCGCGAGCTGTCCGGCCTGTTCCGTGAGCTGGACACGGCGCGCAAGGGCGGTGACGCCGCGCGCGAGGCGGAGATCTCGGCCAAGATCGAGAACCACGAGACGCATGTGGTGCCGATCATCGCCGACATCGACGCGGGGTTCGGCAACGCAGAGGCCACGTACCTGCTCGCCAAGAAGATGATCGAGGCCGGCGCCTGCGCGCTGCAGATCGAGAACCAGGTTTCCGACGAGAAGCAGTGCGGCCATCAGGACGGCAAGGTCACCGTGCCGCACGAGGATTTCATCGCCAAGCTGCGCGCCTGCCGCTACGCCTTCCTGGAGCTCGGCGTGGATGACGGCATCATCGTCACCCGCACGGATTCGCTGGGCGCCGGCCTTACCAAGCAGATCGCCGTCAGCCACACGCCGGGCGATCTTGGCGACCAGTACAACGGCTTCCTCGATTGCGAGGAAGTCACCGCCGACGCCGCGCATAACGGCGACGTCATCATCAACCGCGACGGCCGCCTCCTGCGCCCGAAGCGGCTGCCCAGCAACCTCTACCAGTTCCGCGCCGGCACCGGCGAGGACCGCTGCGTGCTCGACAGCATCACTTCGTTGCAGAACGGCGCGGATCTGTTGTGGATCGAGACCGAGAAGCCGCATGTGAGCCAGATCGCCGGCATGATGGACCGCATCCGTGCCGTCATCCCGAACGCCAAGCTCGCCTACAACAACTCGCCCAGCTTCAACTGGACGCTGAATTTCCGCCAGCAGGTGTACGACGCGATGGTCGCTGATGGCCAGGACGTCAGCGCGTATGACCGCGCCAAGCTGATGAGCGTTGACTACGACGAGACCGAGCTGGGCCGCCAGGCCGACGAGCGCATACGCACCTTCCAGGCGGACGCGGCCAAGCGCGCCGGCATCTTCCACCACCTGATCACGCTGCCGACGTACCACACGGCGGCGCTGTCGGCCGACAATCTGGCCAAGTCGTATTTCGGCGACATGGGCATGCTGGGCTACGTGCTTGGCGTGCAGCGTCAGGAACTGCGCCAGGGCATCGCCTGCGTGAAGCACCAGAACATGGCGGGATCGGACATGGGCGACGACCACAAGGAGTATTTCGCCGGCGAGGCCGCGCTGAAGGCGGGCGGGGCGCATAATACTATGAACCAGTTCGGGTGAGGGTTAGTAAGGAAGGCCTTCTTTTCTGAAGAAAAGAAGCAAAAGACTTTTGCTCCCTGTCGGCGCGTTTGCCGGCAGGGAGTTTTTTATTCGCCAGGTGGGGTGCTGCCGAAGCCGATTCGCTGCCGCCATTGTGACTTGCGCACGCTTATGAAGCGTCGCTCTTTCTACATGCAGTCACCACAGGCAGTCCGATGAAGCTTCGGTTATGCAGCGTTTGCCTTCCGATGCTCGCAGCTTCAGTGCTGCAGCCAGCCGCGGCCGCCGGCGTGGACGTCACGCTCGATGCCAGCCTGCCCGTGGCCCCGACCGGCTTCTTGTTCCACAAAGGGGCGCTTTACGGCACGGCGATCACCGGCGTGAACAGCTACGGCACGGCCTATCAGATGGTGCCGCCATCGAAAACGGACCCGAAATGGTCGTTCAAGATCCTTTGCGTGTTCGCTGACTTCCAGGGTGATGGCGCTTACCCGAGCGCGGCCCCGGTGGCCGACACAGCTGGGAACCTGTACGGTACCACCTTCGGTGGCGGCGTGGCGGTTCCCAATACCGTGGGTAACGGCACGCTTTTCAAATTGCTGCCTCCGTCCGGTTCAGACGGCAACTGGTTTCAGCAGATAATCTATACATTCCAGACCGCGGTCCAACCGCGCGTCAAATTGGCGATTGACGGTGCTGGCGGCCTGTATGTGGCAACCGGTAACAGCGTCCTGCAGTTTACGCCGCCAGCCACTGGCAGCGGCTCCTATACGATGGCGGCCATCCCGATCCCATCCGGCTATCAGGCGAACGGCAGCGGCGTCGTTATCGACCGGTTTGGCAACCTCTACGGCGTGGCGCAGACAATCGCTACCTCGCCGTCGGTCTCGGACATTGTCTACGAACTCACGCCACCAACTACAGAAGGGGCGCAATGGAGCAGCCGAACGCTACAAAGCTTTCCCGCCACCGCTCATGTCGGTCAGCTTGGGCTGTCGCCGAATGGTCATCTGTTCGGCACCACCAGCCCAGTGGGCTCCGTGTGTGATACAGCCAACTGCGCAGTGTTCACGCTCGTGCAGGGTGGTCATGGACCATGGACAGAGCAGATTGTTCACAGCTTCGCCGGTGATCCGCTAGGAAACCCGCCTTTCGCGAATGATCCGCAAGGATCCGCCCCGGCACCTTCGACAGATCCATACGCTCCAGACGACTATCAATTGTCGTTTGCTCCTGGAGGCGTGATCTACGGCGCCATCATCCCGACTCATTCAAACGGCCGCGCAAACAGCACGATCTACCGGCTGACTCCTCCGGCAAGCAGTCAAGCGGCGTGGACGGAGACGGCGCTATACACCTTCCAGGGCTCACCTTCCGGGTTTTCTGCGGGAACGCCGCTTTACATCGCGGGCAACGGAACGGTTTTCGGCACTGCGTATGGCGGCGCTTACACGAACGGTTCCTACCAATCGATCGCGTTCAAGATCACCAGCCCCTAGCACCGCCAAGAGCACATCTGGCAGGCGAGTATCGTAACTTCTTGCCTACGCCAGACGGAAGCAGGAAAGGCATCCGGCTAGCGCAAATGCGCGGGACCGAAAGTTCTTTGCTTCTTTCAAGAAAGAGGACTTTTCCCTACGCCCGCTCCTCCAGCACAAACCGCACCGGGCGGTCCGGCTGCGTCGTCACGATCCCTCGCGGCACAACGGTGCCTGCGCCAGACAACGAAATCCGGAACCGCTTCATCAGCCGCGCCAGCACCAGCGTGGCTTCCGTCAGCGCAAACTGCGCGCCCACGCAAATGCGCGGGCCGGCGCCGAACGGCATGTAGGCATACCGCTCCGGCGGCGTGGCACCAGGCAGGAACCGCCCGGGATCGAACGCATCCGGCGCGTGCCAGCGTGCGCGGTGGCGGTGCAGAACCCACGGCGAGATGGTGATCGTCGTCCCAGGCGTCACCTTGTGGCCCATGATCTCGTCGGCCGCCTGCGCCTGGCGCACCAGCAGGAACGCCGGCGGATACAGGCGCAGCGCCTCGTCCACATGCGCGCGTGTCTGCGGCATGCGGGCCAGGGCGGCGGCGGCGTGCGGGGCCTCCAGGTCGATCCCGGCCACCTCTTCGGCCAGCACGTCCTGCTGCCCGGGATACAGTGCCGCCAGATACACCGACCAGAACAGCGTCACCGCCGTGGTCTCGTGGCCCGCCAGGATCATCGTGGAGACCTCGTCGCGCAGCTGCGCGTGGTCGAAGCCCGCTCCCGTCTCCGGATCGCGCGCGGTGGAGAGCAGATCGAACAGGTCGCGCGGCCTGTCCTCGGCGGGGGCGAACCCGCGGCGCACCGCGATCAGCCGATCCAGGAACGCCAGCCACTCCGTGCGGAACGCCGCCCGGCCGCGATCCACCAGCGAGGGCACCTGCTCCGGCAGCATCAAATCCAGTATGCCCGGCTGCGCATACCGCATGCCGTAACCCATCAGCAGCCGGCGCAGCTCGCCAGCGAACCCGCTCATCTCCAGCGAGAACATCGACTGCCCGGCGATCGCCAGCGCCAGATGCTGCAGATGGCCCAGCAGCTCCATCGGGCGGTGCGTCAGCCCCGCCAGCTCGGCCTCCTTGGCCGCACTCGCGGCGACCACGTGATGCGCCAGGATCGGCATGGTGCGCGGCGCCAGGGCGGGCGCGATCGTGCGGCGCTGGTGGCGCCACGCCTCCCCCTCCGCCAGGAACAGGCCCTCGCCCAGCACCGGCTGCAACACGCGCTTGGTCGCCGGATTGCGCCGGTAATTGTCCGCGTTGCCGACCAGCACGTGGCGTATCGCCTCCGGCGCGTTCAGCATCAGCTGCTCGCGGCCCAGGAAGCGGCCGGGCAGGATGTCCTTCTCGTAGGCCAGCTCGCCCCACAGTTCCAGCGGGTTGCGCCGCAGCACCAGGAACGCCTCCAGCTGCGTGCGCAGCCGGGTGGGGACGGGCGGGCGTGGCGGTAACAGTTGCAGCATGTTGCACAGGTGGTGAGGCGAGCCTGCAAGCAAGCGCCTGAACCTGCAAAAACCCGTGACGCCGCGCCGCCGTTCCTGTTGCTACACCAGGAGAACCGAGACATGCCAGGCACCATCGTCGATTTCAGGCGCCCGCCAGCCGCGCCGACCGCCCGCGCCCTGCAGCTCGCCCGCGGCCTCGGCTGGTTCTCCATCGGCCTGGGCACGGCCGAGCTGCTGATGCCACGCGTGCTCACCAGGTTGCTTGGCCTGCGCGGACAGGAAAACCTGGTGCGCAGCTACGGCCTGCGCGAGCTCGGCACGGGCATAGGCATCCTGCGCTCGCAGGACCCCACCGCCTGGATCTGGGGCCGCGTGGGCGGAGACGTGCTGGACATCGCGACCGTGGCCATGGGGCTGCGCGGCAAGCGGCGTGGCAACGCGGCGCTGGCGCTGGTCTCGCTGGCCGGCGTCACCGCGGTGGATGCGGTCGTCGGCGGCATGCTTTCCGGCAAACCCAAGCTGGCGGGCCTGCGCGCCGGACAGAGCGCGCCGCGCGAGGTATGAGCCCGGCGCCTGCCG
>CAHJWU010000027.1 GCA_903643085.1 Rhodospirillales bacterium | reverse complement strand
CGCGTTGTAGCGCTCGGGCCGGTTGATCGTGATCCACGCGAGGCCGCTGTCGACCTCGTAGGTGATGTCGGTGAACCCGATCTCGAAGGCCGTCGAAGCCGTGCGTGCGCTCGGCCTGGACGTGCCCGTCCCATGAGGCCCGCGTTGTGAACAGCCGCACGTGTTGGCGTGGCGCCGGCGAGACGCGTGGCGCGTGAGGATACTGGTCTGGCAATGGGGCCGCTTTGGCGCCGGCCCGCGCGTGGCCGCCGATTTCGCCGCCCTGTTCAACACACTGCCAGGCACTGACGCCGCCCTTTCGCTTTCCACCCGTGCGGAGATCCTGACGGGCCCGCACCGGCCGCGCTGCGAGCTGCCGGTGCCCACGTATGACAGCATCGCCGGTTACGCAGGCCGCGTTCTGCGCGCGCCGCTGTTCGTCCCCTGGCTCGCCCGGCGCATCGCGGCCCTGCAACCGTCCGTGGCCCTGTGCGCGATGCCCGGGCCGCTGGACCTTGCCATGCACGCGGCGCTGCGTCGCGTCGGCGTGCCCTATGCCGTGGTGGCCCACGATGCCGATCTGCACCCCGGCGACGGCTATCCGCTGCAGATGACGCTGCAGCGCCGGCTGCTCCGGCGCGCCGACGCCATCGTCGTGCTGTCCGACCACGTGCGCGACCGCCTGGACGCGCTGGGTCTGACCGCGGACAGGCCGGTACTCAAGACCAGCCTGCCGCCCCACACGCTAGACATCGCGCCGGCACCGCCGCGCGCCCATGGCGGCAAGCTGCGCCTGCTCTGCTTCGGCCGGCTGCTGCCTTACAAGGGGCTGGACCTGCTGGCCGACGCGCTCACCATGATCCTGCCCCGCCCGGACATCGAGATACGCGTTGTCGGCTGCGGGCCGGAGAGCGCGCCGCTGGCCGCCCTGCGCGGCCTGCCGGGCGTGAGCGTGGAGAACCGCTGGGTACCTGAAGACGAGGTGGGCCCCCTGATCGCCTGGTCGGACGCGGTGGTGCTGACGCATCGGGAGGCGAGCCAGAGCGGCGTGGTCGCGGCCGGCCTTGCCGCCGGCCGCTGGATCGTCGCCACACGCGTGGGTGGCCTGGCCGAACAGCTTGCCGACCAGCAGGCGGCGTTGCTCTGCAGCGTCGACGCGCCGGCGATCGCGCAGGCTTTGCTGCGGCTGCTGGACGATCCGCCGGTGGCTGGCGGCAACGTGCCGGACTGGCGCTTGGATGCCGGTCGGCTGGCGGAGCAGCTGCGTTGCAGGTTGCTCTAGGCAGGCCGCTCCGGGGAGTTCGCCATCGCGGCAAGCCAGGCTTTCTTTCGGCAAAAGAGAAGCAAACTGCGGCGGCATCGTTGCGGGAACGTTGGCGCGCGCGTCTCGGCAAGGCGCACCCGACTGAAGTGAGGGTCTGGGTCGTTTCAAAGAGAGCCGTCTTCTTGCGCTGGCAGGTGTCACCTGGATCGCGTGATCGCGTTCGAGAACCTGGCCTGCGTCGCTGGGCTGTCGCGCCCAACTCGGCTACAGCCAGCCAGACCCCGCGACAGCGGAGCAGACGTTTTGCTTCTTGTCTCTCAGGAAAGCAGGCCTTTCTAACCGTGGCCCGCCAGGAAGATCATCCGTGGACATCGCCGAACCGCCCTACCAGCCCTCGACGCGACACGCCGATCTCGGCCCCGCGTTCTACGATGCGGTGGCGCCCGCGACATTCCCGGCGCACATACTACGCTACCGCAACCGGTCCTGGGCGGAACGCGTGGGCCTCGGCGGTCTGAGCGACGCGGCGTGGGTCGAGCATTTCGGCAGGTTCGTGCCGCTGCCTGGCAGCTTTCCGCAGCCGCTGGCGCTGCGCTACCACGGCCACCAGTTCCGCTCCTACAACCCCGATCTCGGTGACGGGCGCGGTTTCCTGTTTGCCCAGCTGCATGACCTGCGAGACGGGCGGTTGCTCGATCTTGGCACCAAGGGCAGCGGGACCACGCCGTGGTCGCGCAGCGCGGACGGGCGGCTGACGCTGAAAGGCGGTGTGCGGGAGGTTCTGGCCACGGCGATGCTGGAGGCGCTCGGCGTGTACACCTCGAAATCGTTCAGCCTGGTGGAGACCGGCGAGAACCTGGTGCGTGGCGACGAGCCCTCGCCCACGCGCAGCGCGGTGCTCGTGCGGCTCAGCCACACGCACATACGCATCGGCACGTTCCAGCGTTTCGCGTTCGAGCAGGACGTGGCGTCGCTGCGCCGCCTGGTGGCGCACAGCGTGGCGGTTGCGATACCCGAGGCGCGGCGGGATGATCAGGGCGAGCAGGCGGTGGCCTTCCTTGAGGCGGTGTGCGGGCGTGTGGCCCGCCTGGGCGCGCAGTGGATGGTGGCCGGCTTCGTGCACGGCGTGCTGAACACGGACAACATCAACATCACCGGCGAGAGTTTCGACTACGGGCCGTGGCGGTTCCTGCCGACTTACGATCCGGCCTTTACCGCGGCGTATTTCGACCATTCCGGGCTGTACGCGTACGGGCGGCAGCCGGACACGCTGTTGTGGAACCTGGTGCGCCTGGCGGAGTGCCTGCTGGCGCTGGCGCCGCAGCCGGCGCTGGAGGCAGCGCTGTCCACCTTCGTTCCGGCATTCCGCGCGGCGCTGGCGGGCGGGGTGGTGCGCCGGCTGGGATTGCTGCCGCGCGGTGCGGAGGAGGACGCCGCCTTGTCCGAATCGCTCTGGGCGTTTCTGGCGGACAGCCAGGCCGGCTTCGAGCAGGTGTTCTTCGACTGGTTCGGCGGTGCGGCGAGCACCGCGCGTGCCTCGGGCGGCCTGGCGGGCGCGCGGTATGCGGGTGCGGCGTTCGAGGCGTTCCACGCGCGGCTCTCCGCCTACGCGCAGGCCGAGCCGGCGCGGTTGTCCGATCCGTATTTCCGCCGGTCTGCGCCCTGCACCATGCTGATCGAGGATGTGGAGCTTGTGTGGGCGCCGATCGCCGGGGCGGATGACTGGTCGGCATTCGGCAGCAAGCTGGAGGAGATCGCCGGGATGGCCCGGGCTTACGCAGGGTAGAAAGCAAAGCGTTTCGAACGAGGCCAAAAACGCTGGCCCCGTTCCGCGGGCGGCGTTCGACGTGGAGCGATGGCAGATGTCAGGCCTTGGGATGGGGCGACCGCCGACATCGACCGGGCAAGCGATGTTGAGCTTGAGCGGGTCGATCCGTAGACAGATGCGGCCGATCAACTCGGGCTGGCGGCCGATCCGGCGAGCAATCCGCCATCGATGGTCAGCTCGCTGCCGGTGATGTAGGTCGCCTCGTCGGACGCCAGCAGTACAGCGAGCGCGGCCACCTCCTCGGGACGCCCGAACCGGCGCAGCGGCGTGTCTCTCACAAACGCCGCCATCCTCGCCGCGCGGTCCGGCCCGTCGCCAAGCATCGGCTCCCACATCGGCGTCAGCACGGCGGCCGGATGGATCGAGTTGCAGCGTATCGCCAAGCCCTGGCTCGCGCACCACAGTGCCACCGTCTTGGTGTGGTTCCTCACCGCAGCCTTGGACGAGGCGTAGGCCGCCGCGCCCGGGATGCCGACCAGACCGGAGCGCGAGGAGATGTTGATGATGGAGCCGCAACCCGCCGGCCGCATGGCGCGGATGGCGTGTTTGCAACCGAGAAACACGCCGTCGAGGTTGACGGCGTGCACGGCGCGCCAGTCCTGCAAGCTCGCGTGCTCGGGGTCGTGCGGGCCGGCGCCGTTTTCAAACCCGGTGACGCCAGCGTTGTTGACGAGGACGTCCAGCCGGCCCTCCTCGCCAAGGACGCGGTCCACGACGCGCCGCCAGTCTTCCTCCGACCGGACGTCGAGCGGAGCGAAGCGCGCGGCCGCACCCAGGACGGCCGCTGCCGTCTCACCGGCAGCGACGGCGACGTCGGTGAGCCACACCGTCGCACCCTCGGCGACGAAGGCCGTAGCGATGGCCAGCCCGATGCCGCGCGCCGCGCCCGATATCAACGCAGTCTTGCCCTGGAGGCGCATGCCGTATTCGCCCTCGATGCCCCGCAGCCGTCCATCAGGACCGGCGACACGACATCGTCGCATGATCCGGTCTGAGCGAGCTCACGCTGACGGAAATTAGCCCGCAGGCCGGGAATAGTTCCGCTGCCCGTGCTGCACTGCTCAAACCAGGCGCTGGCCGCGCGGCGCATTTCCGTAGCGGCGCACCTTGCTGCTCGATGTCCACGTCGCATTGGCAAAGATCATTTGCCCGCGTTTCACCTGGGCTGATCATGCCGCCTCAGATTGCCTGCCTCGGCGATATCCGGGCGCGACATGTCCTAGTGCAAGGTGGACAGAAAAGCATTGAGCTTCGCATCGCTTGAAGGCGGTCCGCCTACGGCGCCGGTCGCCGGAATGGCGTAGACCTTCACTTGGTAATGGTCGTTGTTCTTGCCGAAGCTGTCAGAAAAGACCCCTGCCGAGAGCGGGAAGACGGTCCCGCTCTCTGAGTTGCCGCTGTCGTAATTCGAGTTTTGGTCATAGACCAGCCTGGCCTTGGCCTCCGACTTTTCCAGGCCAGAGATCGTGAAAGTGAACGTGGCACCTGTCGTGCTGCGGCGATCGGACATCGCAAAAAGATAGTAGGTCCCGTAAGCACCCACGTCTGGGTTAAACTTAAGCATCGCCAGTCCAGGTAAGCCAGACGCATCTGTCTGCATCTTGAGATCGCCGTCGGTACAGCTCTTCGATGTCGCAAAATTGTGAGAGGCACTTCTTTGCATCGAGCATATTCCGTAAGTAAGCGAGTTCAAATCAGAACCATACTTGCTGACGATGCTGTCGACATACTTGATGTTTTCGTATACAGACAGTGCGTTCTCCGGTTGGCCACCAAGGATGTCACCGAGGCAGAACTGCACTGAGGTGCTGTCCTGACAGAACCACTCAAGAACGTTCATACCGCTGATAAGGCTCATCCAAGCTTCGGATGACACCTCGACAGGCGTTGCGCGATACTCGTTGTTGCTCACCACGCAGAAATTCGCGCTGGCGACGCAGTTTCCTGTACCGCCGTCGTAAATAGGGGCACCTCCCGTGACCGTCACGGTGCCGGCGTTGACGGTGGCCGTGGCAGGTGCACTAAGGACCGCAGTCTGACCGTTAGTCACAGAAACAACCGTTGCTGAAGCTGGAAGTCCTTTGCCGGTCAAGTTGAGTCCGATCCAGGTGGATGAGAAGCTGGCGGTGTTGCCGCTTGCCGCCGAGACGGGTGGAATCGTCAGGACGGTCGATCCCTTCGTGAGCGTAGCGCTGAACTGATTTGCAGCAGCCGATCCGCCCAGATCATCAGAGCCCGTTTCCACATAGGCGGAAAGGCGGGTGCCAGAGGGTGCACTCATCCGTTCGTTTGCAGCCTCGAGGCCCTGCAGCCAAAGCGTGTCGTTGGACACGCTGACATAGTCGGTTCCAGTCGAGAACTGCGTGTAAGAGGAGTACGGAATAGTTGCCGGGTAAAGATCAAACGAAATCCAGCTTTTCGCGAGCGCACGGATCGCGCCTGAAGCTGATTGCGGGCAATAGCCAAAGAACACGTTTGGCGCGAAGTTGTCGGTTACGATGCGCGTATGATCCTGGGATGTGACTCCAGCGACAACCTCAGAGACACCTTTTGAGATCGGCCCTGTCGCCGAGGCTACCATCTCGTTGTTCGGGTGGTAGTATGGTGGAAGGCCGCAGTCAGGTTCGTCGCTCACGTTGTAGCCGATGAGTGCAGTTGCGTAGCTTGGCGACCTCGCGATCAGCTTTTTGATGGACGCGATCGTCGAGCACAATGTCCCATCGCGGTCCTGAGCGCTGCCTTTGTCGTTGCAAGTATCCGACGCCCTGGTTGCGGGACTGCCAAGACCAGCACCTGTGATCGACGGCGGGTCTTCCGTATTGAACGGCACGTCCGTCCCGCCGATTACGTAGAGATCGTTACCGGCAATAGCCGCAATCTCACCCATGTCGGACCCGAAGCTCTCAGGCCAGGTCGGTGATGTCCCGATGCCTTTTAGGCCGTGAAATATATTTACACCGGCCTGATGTGCGGCTTTTGCCAACAGGATACTTGCGTTCCCGGCTGTCCCAATATAAGTCGGATTCTGTAAGGAGACTGCAATGGGAAAAAAGCTCTTTTTCGTGAGCGGACTTCCAGACGGCAACGTCTGACAGTGAGCTACACCATGCAGACTGACAGAAGCCATAAGCACTGCAAACGACATCTTGGACATCGATTGCCTCCTTTGCTCTTCGCTGGATAAAGGCCACCAATTTGCGCCACCGTAAGTTGAACATTAACGTCAGTCAAGAGACAACAAGCTAGGTATTTGGCTGACGCGCGATCACAGCAGCCTGCGCCCGTTACAATATTGACCGTCGATTTCAAGTCGCAGAGGCAGGGTCGCCACCATAATAGCTGTTACGCTCCCATGCGGCTCAGCTATCCCTTGCTGCCAGTACCATCAACACTGCTCCACCCATTGCGTAACTTCTCGGTACCCGGCGGCTCTGCCGTGCCTGCATCCAGGCATAGGCACCGGCTGACGTCGGACCAAACAGGTTTGTCGGACGTCAGTTTGCATCAGCTTCAATGATGCAGTCATCACTGGTAGACCAGAGGCCATGGCGTCTAAAAGACGGGCCAAAACCGAATTCTATCGGACGGGCAGGAAGCCAGGATGCAAAACCGTTGTTTCACGTATCCGTTCGCGGCAGCGCTCTTCATGCTCACGGGACCGGCATCAGCAGGTTACGTGATCGAGCCATTGTCGGTTCAAGGTAGCTTCACGCCGGTTACGATCACGGATGATCGCTACGTTGCGGGCACTACCGTCATCGGCAACGGCTCGCTGGCGTTGATCACAAATGGGACCGACAGCCACACTTACGATTTTTGCGGCGCGCAGGGCGCTTCCGACAACACCGTGCTTTCCGCCACCTCGCCCTACTCGGCAAAGCGATACCTCGCCGGCAACTGCGGCTACGCGAGTGGATTTCTCTACGACGTTGCCCGGAACGTCTTGACGGCTATCCCGCCTCAAGTGCCGAACGGCATGGGAGTAAGCGCGGTCGGTCCGGGCGGCTTGGTCGCAGGCGTTGCCGATGCGCATTCCGGCGGGAACTCCGCGTATTACATTCGCAACGGGCATTACACATCCTTCTTTCCAGGAGAGTTCTCAACCGTAACACATATCACCGGTAACGGAACGATCATCGGCTATTGGCAAAATGCAGGCGGCTTGGGGGCAGGCTTTACGCTTCAGCCTGGCGGCACGCTGGTCAACGTGCCGCCGCCTCAGGCAAGTTTCGGAAATTACGTGTACCTGACCGGGGGCAACCGCGATCAGCTTGCAGCACTGGTGATCAGTCCGGATCAGGGGATGCGTGCTGCTGTCTGGAAGTCCAGCCAATACACTTATCCACCTCCTCCTGCCGACACGGTTCGCTCAGGTGCCTACGCAATCAATGAAAAGGGCGACGTCGTCGGAACGTTTGGCGACACCGCCGGCATCACCCGTGTCTTCGTCTGGCATACGTCGACAGACAAGATCGACGTCGTATCCGCCCCAGCAGGTGCCCAAGCCATATCGGTCTCCTCCATAAACAATCATGCGGATTTCGCCGGAACGTACATAGTCTCTGGTTCCACGCAGGCGTACCGCGCGGTATGGCGACCTTGACGTCATCGACAACGATGGATCCTGGGGTGATACCTGGCTCGATGTCCACAACCCCGAACGCCGGGACTGGCCGGCTCAGGCGCTGTCGTGCTCAACCCGGCCGGCCGGCGCGTTTTCTCCAGCCGGCGCTGCGCGATGAAAGCAGTCGCGGCCATCGGCACGTCGGGGCTGTTCATCACCAACCGGATGCGTGACCGGCTGCCACGATGTCAAAGACAACAGATGTCCTGACCTGGCCATTGCCGCTTGCGCTGACCGCATAATCAGCGGCGACGCCGATCTGCTTCTGGCAGCGCTTCAGTTCTCACAATTTCTGCCAGTCTTCGTAGTTGGGTGGACGGATGCCGTGCTTCTGCATGGCGCGATAGATCGCTTGCCGGCTCCTGCCCAGGTCGTGAGCGGCGGTTGTGACATGCCAGCCCGATCTGCGTAACGCTTCGACAAGCTGCGCACGCTCTGAGGGCTGTGCCACGCCGCCGGCGGCGCGCGTCGGACCACCGCCACACACAAGATAGTCCGGCAAGTCGTTTGTTGTGACCACCCCGTCAAGGTCGGAGATGATGATGGCCTTCAACGCGCTGCGCAGCTCGCGCAAATTGCCTGGCCACGAATACGACAGCAACCGTTCGAGCGCGGTCTCGTCGAGTGCGGGATGAATGTCCAAGGCCAGGCACTCCGACTCCCATACCGTACGCAGCAGCTCGGCAAGATCTGACCTGTCACGCACTGCCGGCAGGGTGATCTGCACGCCGCGCAGGCGATAGAGAAGGTCGGCGCGAAACCGCCCAGCTTCCACCAACTGCTCGAGGTTGCGATGGCTGGCGGAGATGACGTTGAGATCGACGGCAACGACACGATCGCTGCCGAGCGGGCAGACTTCCTCCTGCGTGAGGACGCGAAGCAGCCTTGTCTGCAGTGGCAACGGCATGTCGCCGATCTCGTCCAGAAACAAAGTTCCACCGCTCGACTGGACGATCTTGCCCTGGTAGCCACGCCGGTTGGCACCGGTGAACGCTCCGTCCGCGTAGCCGAACAGCTCGCTCTCTATCAGAGCCTCCGGCAGGGCGGCGCAGTTGATCGCGACGAACGGCTTGGACCGCCTGGCGCTTTCGTCGTGCAGCGCACGCGCGAGCACGTCCTTGCCGGTGCCAGTCTCGCCGCCGATCAGGATCGGCAATTTGCGATCGATGAAGCGGCGAAGACGTGCAAGGCTGTCAGACAAACAGTCGTCGGCGCCGGCGATCTCGGCCAAGCCGATCGGCCCGGTTTTGCGGGCCGCCGAGGGGATCGGCCTGGTTTTCGGAAGCGCCAGGCCGCGCAGCGGCGGCCGGATGTGGGCGTAGAGGCGCTGTCCGCCAAACTCGACAGAGGCGAGCGGCGACGATCGACCGGCCAGCAACTCTTCCAGCGAGCGTCCGAACATCTTGTGCAAGGTCTGGCCGAGCGGCGAGAGCCCTCTCGACCCGAACAGTCGGCGGGCGGCGCTGTTACAGCCCAGGACCCGCTCGTCCGGCCCGACAGCTAAAGCAGCCTCGAACCCGATCCCGGCAATGTCATGACGGGTGTTGAGGCCGACGATCCAGCTCTCCGAATGCTCCGACATCATGAACAGGTCTTCTATCCGGCGTCCGGCGGTCTCGAGCAGGTATTCGACCACCGAGTTGCACGGCACGCCCCTGCCTTGCGGGAACGTCACATTCAAGGCGCAAACCACGGTCCCTGAAGGGTTGCGCAGCGGCGTGCTCACGCAAGACAGCCAGGCGTTTCCAGGCGCGAAGTGATCGGTCAGATGGACCGAAGCGGTTCCGCCACAGGCAAGCGACGTCCCCAAGCCGTTTGTGCCCTGGCGGCGCTCGTCCCAGACCGCCCCCGGTGACACCTCCGCCTTCCTGGCCGTGTCTGAAGAGCACAGGTCGCCGAGCCGGTGCAGGATCACGCCCTCGGCGTCCGCAAGGAGGATCAGATGCGGGCAGTCGCGCAGGGCACGGCTAAGCTCTGGGATGGCGGTCAGGGCAGTCGGCAGCAGGCCGCTCAGAGCCTGGGCGCGTATCTTGGTCTCATGCGCGTTGGCCACATCGATATGCGGCAGGCCGGTCGGATCGAGACGATACTCGCCGAGGCAACGGCGCCACGATTCTTCAACCAGGTCCGACGGCTTGGGCACCGCGGACGGGCTGACGTTCTTGCGTCCCTGCACGACCGCCATGATGCGGTCCAGATGAGACCGCGCAACATGCGCATGTACCTTCATCCGCCTTGCCGTTCCCCGTTAAGCCGACCGAGCGTTTCGCTCATTGGAGTCAGTAGACCAAATTTGCCTACATGCGTCGAGGGATACCGGACACATGGCGACACTCTACCGGTCACCTGTCCGGACAAATGTCCGTCAACGGACAAGAACAGCCCGCGCCGGCGGCGTAAACCGCGGCGGATTAATTGGCACGCTTCTTGCCCTTAGCGTCTCCGGTAGTGGTCTGAGCAGGTGTTCCGAAGCACACGCGACCGCAGGCCAAGGCGTAAGCCGGGGAAAACCCGGTAGTGGAGGAACCAATGGTTGCTGTCATCGAGAATTATGTGGGGGGCGTAGAGCTTGCGTCCGGAGGCGCGGGTCGCCTGCCGGTGTTCAATCCGGCACGCGACACTGTCATCTCGGAAATGCCGGACAGCTCCGCCGATATTGTCGCGCGTGCCGTCTCGGCCGCGAAAAACGCGCAGAAGGGCTGGGGCAAGCTCCCGGCCATCGAGCGTGCGGCCGTTCTACGCAAGATATCGGCGAAGATCCGGGAGAATGTCGGCCGTATCGCAAGGGTGATCTCAGAGGAGCAGGGCAAGGTTCTCAGCCTGGCCGAAGTGGAGGCCGCGTTCACCGCCGACTACCTCGACTACATGGCGGAGTGGGCGCGGCGCATCGAGGGTGAAGTGATCAGCAGCGACCGCGCCGGCGAGACCGTGTTTCTGCTGCGTCAGCCGATCGGTGTCGTGGCTGGCATCCTCCCCTGGAACTTTCCGTTCTTCCTCATCGCCCGCAAGCTTGGTCCGGCACTCGTTACCGGCAATACGATCGTAATAAAACCGAGCGAAGAGACCCCGAACAACGCCGCCCTGTTCGTCGAACTGCTCAGCGGACTGGACATTCCGCCTGGCGTGATAAACTTCGTCTATGGCAGCGGCCGGACGACCGGCGCGGCGCTGTCCAGCCATCCCGATGTCGGGTTGATCAGCTTCACCGGCAGCGTTGGCACCGGGCAGCGCATCATGTCGGCCGCCGCCCAGAACATCACCAAAGTCAATCTGGAGCTGGGCGGCAAGGCGCCGGCGATAATCCTTGCCGATGCCGACATCCCGCTCGCGGTCAAGCACCTTGCCGCGTCACGCACGCTGAACAGCGGCCAGCTCTGCAACTGCCCGGAGCGGATCTATGTCGAGCGTAAAGTAGCCGACGAGGTGGTCGCCGGATTGTCGGCTGCGATGAAGGCCACGCGTTACGGCGACCCGTTGGGTGACCGCGAGATCGACATGGGTCCGCTGATCAACCGTGCGGGGCTGGACAAGATCCGCGACCTGGTGGACTCCGCAATACGACAGGGCGCCGAGGTGGTGACAGGCGGCAAGGTGGCCGACCTGGGAGAGGGCAATTACTTCGAGCCCACGGTGCTGGCAAATTGCCGCCAGGACTCCACCATCATGCATCAGGAGATTTTCGGCCCGGTCATTCCTGTCAACATCGTGGACAGCCTCGACGAGGCGATCGAGCGGGCCAATGACAGCGAGTACGGCCTGACGTCGTCGATCTTCACGAAAAGTCTTTCAAGCGCCTTTCGCGCCTGCAACGAACTGAGGTTTGGCGAGACCTACGTGAACCGGGAGCATTTCGAGGCCATGCAGGGCTTTCATGCCGGCACCAGGAAGTCGGGCATCGGCGGGGCTGACGGCAAGCACGGCCTGCTCGAATACACGATGACGCATGTCGCCTACATCCAGAACTGAAGATACACAGATGCAACGAGATGATTGCGCGGCGCGGCCGTGCACGCCGGGCAGCAATTGCGTCAGCCGGCGAACCATGCTGTTCGGCACTGGGCTTGCAGCCTTGGCGGTTACCGGCGACGCCGATGCCGATACCGCCCAAGCGCCACAGGCAATGCCGCCACAGGCGGGTGATCTGCTGGTCCAGGCGACGGGGCCGCAGGCAGGGCAGCCGATCGGCCTGCCGCTGTTCAAGACGCCCAACACCCTGATCCAGGCCTGGGCCAAGGACCCGACCTCCGGGGTGGTGCGCAACGGCAGCCGGCTCAACCGCGTGCTTCTCGTAAAAATCGACACTGCCGCGATGGACGACGCGACCAGGAAGCGGTCGGCCGAGGGCGTTGTCGCCTATTCCGATTTCTGCACGCATGCTGGCTGCTGGATCGAAACCTATCATGCCGATAACGGCGTGATCCTATGCCACTGCCACGGATCGGCGTTCGATCCGACGCATGGCGCAAACGTCACGGGTGGTCCGGCCAGAGCGCCGCTGGCGAGCCTGTCCTTGAAGATCGTGGACTCCCATCTGGTCGCCGCCGGACCGTTCGATGGCAGACTCGGTATCCCGCAAACCTGAGATAACAACGAGGAGACGAACATTGTTCAGACGATCCCTGTTCATGACAGCAGCGTTCGCGGCGTGTGTCGCACACTCCGCCCGAGCGGAACTGGCGACGACGCCGGCCTATTCGAACGTCACCCAGCCGAGACTTGACAAGCCCGAACCGCAAAACTGGCTGATGCCGCGCGGCACCTACAATGGCTGGGGTTACAGCCCGCTCAACCAGGTGACGTCGGACAACGTCAAGCGGCTGGTGCCGGTCTGGTCGCTGTCCACCGGCGTGGTGGATGCGCACCAGGCGCCGGCCATCGTCAACAACGGCATTATGTTTGTCTCCACGCCGCAGAACCACATCCTGGCGATCAACGCCAAGACCGGCGACGTGATCTGGAAATACGAGCGCAAGCTGCCGGCCGACATGCAGCAGCTGCACCCTACCAACAGGGGCGTGGCCCTGCTTGGCGACAAGGTCTACATGGCAACGATGGATTCCTGCGTCGTGGCGCTTTCAGCGACGACCGGCAAGCTGGCATGGAACCGCTGCATCGCCGACTGGCACCAGGGTTATTACATGACGCTTGCGCCGATGGCCGTGAAGGACAAGATCGTCGTGGGCGTCTCGGGCGGAGAACTCGGCATACGCGGCTTCATCGACGCGCTGGATGCCGAGACCGGCAAGGAAGACTGGAAGTTCTACACGGTCGCAGCCCCCGGCGAGACGGGCGGCAACACGTGGAAAGGCGATTCGTGGAAGACCGGCGGCGTGCCGATCTGGATGCAGGGCAACTACGATCCGGCGTCAGACATGCTGTATTTCGGCACCGGCAATGGCGGCCCCTGGATGCCGGACACCCGTCCGGGCGACAACCTGTTCTCGACGTCGGCGATCGCGCTCAATGCCTCGACAGGCAAGCTGAAGGGCTACCACCAGTATCACTGGAACGACGCGTGGGACTGGGACGAGGTTTCGGCACCGTTGCTGATAGACGTCAAGAAGAACGGCCGCAACGTGCACGAGCTGGTGCATGCCGGGCGCGACGGCTACCTGTGGGAGATGGAACGCACGCCTGCGGGCAAGATCAGCTTCGTTTCCGGACAGCCTTTCGTGCACCAGGACGTGTTCAAATCGCTCGATCCGTCGACGGGCCGGCCCACCTACAACGCGGACAAGGTGCCGGGCACGAACAAGAAGGCGCTGTTCTGCCCATCGTTGTGGGGCGGCAAGGACTGGCCGATGGAGGCCTACAACCCACAGACGAAACTTCTCTACGTGCCGGCCAACGACAATCTCTGCGCCGAGATCACCGGCGAGCCGCTTGGGCCGCGTGAGGCAGGCTCGCTCTATGTCGGCGTGCCGATCGACGACATCTTCTCCAGCATGCGTCCGCGTCCCGGCGTCGATCCGACCAAGCCGATGAAGATCGGCCAGTTGCAGGCCTGGAACCTGGCAACGGGCAAGAAGGTCTGGACGCATGATTTCATCGACAGCGCGACGTGGGGCCCCGTCCTGACCACGGGCGGCAACCTGGTCTTTACCGGCGGCACCAACGACCGGATGTTCCGGGCGTTCGACGCGACGACCGGCGAGATGAAATGGCAGACGCGCCTCAACTCCGGCGTGGAGGGAACGCCCAGCTCCTTCATGATCGACGGCGTGCAGTACATCGCCGTCCAAAGCGGCTACGGCGTCGATGCCGAGCGCCAGAACAACGGCTTGAAGAAGATGCTCAAGCCGCGTCTGGACCATGACACTGTTCCGAACGAGGGCACCGTCTGGGTCTTCGCCCTGCTCGACGCCAAGACGGCCAATACGGCGAATTGACCTCGTCCGGTCATGCCCGGCTGCTGGTCCTGGCAGTCGCGGCCTGTCTGGCGACCGGTCCGGGCCGGATCGCCGGCGCTCAGGTGACGAGCGCCGGCGATCCGCCCAGGACAGTCGTCGCCCTGGCGTCCACGATACGCGCAGCCTTGCTGGGCCATGACATCGCGGCGCTCGAAAAAATGGTGAGCTGGGACGGCGCCAGCGACTTCAAGCACCGCATGGTGTTGTTCGAGATGCGCAAGGCGTTCGGGCGGCCGATACGCTCTGTCGTGGTCGAGCCGTTTCCCGCGGACGCGATGGAAGCGCTCGCACAATTCGGCGCCTACAAGCCCAACATCGACGTCAAGTCTCGCGTGCGCGTCGTGTTCGACGAGCCGGCAGCCAAGGACGGCGCTACTCCTGACATGGTGTTTCTGGCCGGCCAGCAGGGTGAGGTCTGCAAGATTGCCCTGGTCAACCCGATCACCCCCACCCGGCACCAGTGAAGCAGGGCCGCGAAGCAAACGGACGGCGAGCTTCTGTGGAGCGGTTGGCTTACCCGAAAAGGGACAGCAGGACCGACAAGGTGACCACCGATGCGATCGTCGACAGCAGGACCACGTCGGAGGTGACGGCGGCCTCGCGTTGGTAGAGTTCCGCCAGCATGAACGAGCCGGTGCCGGTGGGTGTGGCAGAGAGCAGCACCACGGCGTGTGCGATCAGGGGCGACAGGCCCAGCACAGGCGTGGCGAGCAGCCAGGCCAAAGCTGGCTGGATCACGAGCTTCAACACAAGCAGCAGCGGGCGCACGCCCGGATCGCGCGGAGCGGCTTGCCGCCTGGTGCCGAGGAACAGGCCGAGTGCCACCAGCGCACAGCAGGATGTTGTGCCGCCAAGCAGCTTGAGGAAGCTTTCGGCCGGAGCCGGCACCGGCACGCCGGCGATAGCCACCAGCAACCCCAGGCTGGGCGCCACCAAAAGCGGGTTGCGCACGAGCGAACGGACCAGAGTGGCAGCGATCCGCCGGCCGGACCGTTCCGTCTGCAACCCGACCTCGACCAGTACCACGGCCAGGGAAAACAGCACACAGCCGTTGAACATCATGGTGATCGTGGTGGGCGCGCTCGCTTCCGGCCCCAAAGTCGCCAGCATCAACGGGAAGCCCACGAAGCCGGTGTTGGCGTAGCCCGCGTTCAGCCCGTCTATCGTTGCATCCGCCAGATGCTGCTTGGCGCGCAGGCGGATCGCAATGGTCGCGCCGAACACCAGCGAGGCACTGACGCAGAACGCCGTGATGAAGCCGGGGCGCCAGATCTCGCTCAGGCGCGCATGCGCCATGACGTCGAACAACAGAGCGGGGAAGGCGAGGTAGACCACGAAGCGGTTCAGCTCCGTGGTGGCGTGCGGCCCCAGTATCTCCAGCCGCCGCGCGAGCCACCCGACCAGGATCAGGGCGAAGATCGGCAGCACGATGAAGAGGGCGGAGGACATGGGCGCAGGCCGATCAAGAACAGACGTGAGAGGGCGGTCGGCCGTCGCGTCAGGTCCGGCCGAGCGCCTGCAAGCCTCTGGCAGCGAAGGTCAGGGACAGCTCGCCCACCTGGGCCGCATCCTCGCCGGAGGCCGTGCCGGCGCGCGCGCGCGCCGCGATGCCCTCGAAGATCACCGCGAAACGAAACATGGCGAACGCCACGTGAAACGGCGCCAGCGTGTCGCATGGCGTGCGCCGGGCCGCATAGTAATGGCCAAGATAGGCGTCTTCTGACGGTATACCCAGCCGGTCCAGGTCCAGGCCAAGCAGCCCGCCATATTCCTGCGGCGCGCTGCGCCAGCAGATCACGCTGAACCCGAGATCGGCCAAGGGATGGCCGATGGTGGACAGTTCCCAGTCCAGCACCGCAACCACCCTGGGCTCGGTCGGGTGGAACATCATGTTGCCGATCCGGAAATCGCCGTGGCAAATGGACGCGGCCTGCCCGTCCGGCGGGATCGCCTCCTCCAGCATCGCCCGCAGGCGGCTCAGATCCGGTACGTCGCGGAAGCGCTCGGCGTCCCACTGCTTGCCCCAGCGCGCCACCTGGCGGGCGAAGTAGCCGTCCGGCCGCCCGAAACCCTCAAGCCCGATCGCGCGCCAGTCCACATCGTGCAGCCGCGCCAATTGCTCCGCGTAGGACATGAACATGGCCCCGCGCTCGTGCGCGCCGGCGCCCTGCAAGTCGCTGCTGTCGAACACGCGTCCCTCCACCCGCTCCATCAGGTAGAACGGCGTGCCCAGCACGTCGTCGTCCGGATGGAACAGCACCACGCGCGGCACCGGCACGCCGCTCCCGGCAAGCGCCGTCAACACGCGCGCCTCGCGGTCCACCGCGTGGGCGGACGGCAAGGTCTGCCCGGCAGGCTTTTTGCGCAGCACCAGGCGCCGGTCGCCGTAGCTGACGAAGAAGGTCGGGTTGGACTGGCCGCCGGCCACCCGGTCCAGGCGCATCTCGCCCGAAAGCCCGCCCAGCCTGTGGCGGAGGAACGCGTCCAGGCGGCCTGTGTCGAAGCCGGCCGGACTCATGCGTGCGACGTGCCCAGCGCGTCGCGCTTGATCCTCTTGGCCAGCGACCATTTGTGCACCTCCGTAGGCCCATCGTAGATGCGGAAGGCGCGCGTCTCGCGGAACACCTGCTCCACGATGGTGTCGCCGGTGACGCCGCCGCCGCCCATCGCCTGCACGCAACGATCCGCGACGCGGAACAGCGCGTCGGAGACCGCGACCTTGGCCATCGACGACTCCGCGGTTCCCGGCGCGCCGGAATCGAGCACGCCGGCGCACCAGTCGATCATCAGCTCGGCCTGTTTCAGGTCGATCAGGTTGTCGGCAAGCATGAAGCCCACGCCTTCATGATCGATCAACGGCTTGCCGAAGGCCTGCCGCCTGACCGCATAGGCGGTCGCGATCTCCTGCGCGCGCGTGGCGGCGCCGTGCCAGCGCATGCAATGCGTCAGCCGCGCCGGCGCCAGGCGTATCTGGGCGTATTTGAAGCCTTCGCCCGGGTTGCCGAGCATCTGGTCGGCGGGCACGCGCACCCCGTCAAGCAGCACGATGGCGTGGCCGCCCGGCATGGAGCTGTCGATCGTCTCCAGCACGCGCTCCACGCGTATGCCGTCCATCGGCAGGTCCACCAGAAACATGGTGGCGCCTTCCTCGCCGCGCGCCATGACGATCCCCACGCCTGCGCCCACCATGCCGGTGATGAACGCCTTGCGTCCGTCGATCACCCAGTGGTTGCCGTCCCGCCTGGCCGTGGTCTTCAGCATGGAGGGATCGGAGCCGGCACCCCCGTCGGCGGCCGGCTCCGTCATCAGGAAGGCGGACCGCGCCTGACCGCTCAGCAGCGGCGCCAGGAAACGCGCCTTCTGCTCGTCGGACGCGGTGCGGCCGAGCAGGAACATGTTGCCCTCGTCGGGTGCCGCCACGTTCAGCGCGGGCGGCCCCAAAGGCGAGAGCCCGGCGGCGCGCAGGATCAGCGCGGTGTCGGCATGGCTCACATGCCGGCCATCCGGCCGGACATGCGGCGTCAGCAGGCCGCGTGCGCGCGCACGGTCCCGCATCTCGGTCACCAGCGCGTCGGTCGGGCCATGCGCGTCGCGCCGCCCGTCATGCTCGTAGGGAAAGATCTCGCTCCGCACGAAGTCTTCCACACGCGCCGCGATGCCGCGCCCCTCCTGCGTGAAACCGGCCGGCTCTGACGCGCTGCGCATGATGCGATCTCCCTGGGTTCGAATGCTGTGAACGGACGAACATCTCCGCCCGGCCTGACGGAACCGCCCCGCAACGGTACGGGGCGGTCGGCTACAACGTGTTGACGAGATGGCCGCCATCCACGGCGATGACGGACCCCGTCATGTAGCCGCCGGCCTCCGAGCATAACAGGAGCAACGGGCCGTCCAGCTCGCCGAGCTGCCCCAACCGGCGTTGCGGTATGCGCCGCACCAGCGCCTCGCCTGCCGGACTCGCGAAGAAGTCGCGGTTCAGATCGGTTTCCATGTAGCCGGGGCACAAGGCGTTCACCCGAATCCCGTGCCGCGCCAGTTCCAGCGCCATGGCCTGGCTCAGCCTGACCAGCGCGGCCTTGGAAGCGACATAGGGGGCGAGCTGTGCGGCCACGCGCAGGCCGAGGATGGAGGCGACGTTGACGATGCAACCGCCCCGGCCGCCAGCGACCATCAGCCTGGCGGCCTCCTGGGCCACCAGAAAGCAACCTTTCAGGTTGGTGTCCATCACGCCGTCCCAGTCCTGCTCGGTGATCTCGAGCAGCGGCTTGGTGAGCGTGGTGCCGGCATTGTTCACCAGCACGTCTAGCCGGCCCAGCCGTGCGGCGGCGTCGGCCAGCGCCGCGCGAACGGACGCCGCGCTGGACACATCCAGCCGCACCGCGACGGCGCGGCCGCCTTCCGCCTCGATCCGCTCGCAG
>CAHJWU010000026.1 GCA_903643085.1 Rhodospirillales bacterium | reverse complement strand
TCCATGAGGGCGGTGATGCGCAGGCCGGCGCCGGCGATCAGCGCATAGAGGGCGGGCACGTCGTAGGCGCGGTCGCGCGGGTTGAGCAGCAGGTCGTACAGCCCGGCGTCGCCGCCCGTGGTGATGTCGGTGAAGTTGGGGTTGGCCCCCAGCCAGTTGGTGGCCGGCAGATGGCGCAGCACGCGCCGCGCGGTGTCCAGCCGCGCGGCGGTCGGTTCGTCTGGCGGCGCCAGTCGGGCCAGCGCGTCCTGCACCATGTACACGCCGGTGCGGCCATGCGGCGCATACACCATCAGCCCCATCCCGCCGCCCGGCGCCAGCACGGACAGCAGCGCGCGCAAGCCCTCCGCAGGGTCCGGCAGATGATGCAGCACGCCGCAGCAATCGATGTAGTCGAACGGGCCCAGCCCGGATGCGGCCAGGTCCAGCAGCGAACGGCTCTCGAACCCGATGGCCAGCCCACGCGCGTCCGCCCGCCCTTCCACGATGCGCCGCGCCGCCTGGCTGCGGTCCAGCCAGGTCACCTGGCCGGCGCGGCCAGCCCACGCCATCTGCTGGGCCAGCATGATGGCGCCGTCCCCCGTGCCGCCGCCGGCGAACAGCGCCCGCAGCGGGCGCGCGCCGCCGAACAGCCAGTGGTCGATCTCGCGCATGTGGCTGGGGCTGCCGACGTTGAGGTGCCGGGTCTCGGCGCGCGGGTCGCGGGCCGGGTAGGGGAGCGCTTCGTACTGGGCGGCCAGGTGGGTGTCTGTGGCGTCGGTCATGCGAAGGGAAGTAAGGCAAGCGGTTCTTTTTTGAAAAATAACCAAAAAACTTTTACTCCCGCCTGCATCAAGGCGTGGCCTCGTTCTGCCGGCGCGCGCGTCTGCAACGGCGTCGGGAGTAAAAGTTTTTTGCTTCTTTTTTTCAAAAAAGAAGGCCTGTCTTCCTTCATGCAACACCGCGGCTATCTCGGCATAGGCGCAGGGGGCGCCTCCACATCCGCCAACATCGGCGCCCTGCTACGCACTGCCCACGCCTTCGGCGCCGCGTTCTGCTTTTCCGTGGGCGCCGGCTGGGACGCGCGCGCCCGTCTCGCATGGCCACGGGCGATCGGCTTGTCCCTCCGACGGCACGGGCAGCCGGTTCACTACGGTATTTGAGAACGCACGCCGGCTGGCTCCTGCGCAGGTTCAGCCGCTGCAGCGTATCCGGGGCATGTAGACGCCGCAAATGCGGGGAGGTGAAAGTTTTTTGGTCCTTTTTTTCAAAAAGGACCACTTCTTTTGCTTCGAGTCGATTTCAGCGCCGTCTGGGATGAACAAAACGCCGCCAAAATTGGTGCCGCAAAGGCAGCTTTCCCTAGTCGGCTTCGGACCCGCTCAGATGCTCGCCGCTCTCGTCCACCCAACTGAACGCCGGCCGCATCCTGCGGAAATACCAGGCCTCGCCCGTCTCCAGCACGGGCACCGCCACCACCTTCCGCCGCCCGTCGAAATCCGTGGCCCGGCTGATCGCCCGTCCCAGCACAAGCAAAGACGCGGGTGCACCAACCAGCAACAGGAACGCTGTAAGCAGCAGCAGCAAGACCCAACCTCCACCCGACAAATCCGGCGGCCCATCACATGGACCCGTCTTCCGCTTTGCCCAGTCATGGCGGGCCGACCGTCTTGCACACAGGAAGGACCGCCTGCCCCGTGATCCGCTTCGTCATCTGCGGCCCTGAGCACAGCGGCACCACACTCGTCTCCGACCTGTTCCGCCAGGTTCCCGGCGTGGATGCGGGCTTCGAGGTGGGCGTGCTCCTGGCTGCCTCCCCCCGCCGCTTCCCCGACCTGACCGTGCACGCCGAGATCACGCGCTGGGGCTGGGGCATCGATGAGGCGGCGCTGGCGCGATGCTGCGACACCGATGATTTCGCGGTGTTCTACGAAAGGCTGGCAGCCGCCTCGACCGTCCTGCGGCCAGGCACGCACACGATGTTCGACAAGACGCCGCGCTACCTGGCCGCACTGGACGCCTGTATGGCCAGGCTGGCCGTGCCGTTCTTCGTCGTCTTCAAGGACCCGCGCGCCATCGTGCATTCGGACTGGCGCAAGGCAGGCCGGCCGGCGTTCGGCCCGTGGTTCGAGGCGTACGCGCCGGACAAGCTCGGCTACCTGCGCCAGCTATACGCCCAGTATCGCCGCGTGGCCGGACCGCCCGACCCGCGCGTCTGCCTGGTAAGGCTGGAGGAGCTCAGCCTGGATGCAAGGCGGTGCTGCGAGCGCATGTACGCCCACGCCGGCTACGCGTTCGATCCCGTCTACATGGTTCTGCAGGGCGTGCGCTACGAGAACACGAGGCATGGCGCGATCTCGGCGGGGGAGCCGTTCGGATATCTGGTTGGCTTCAGCGAAGCCGAGCGCCGGCGCGTGACGGCAACGTTCGCCGAACTGGACGACTGGTTCTACCGCTAGGAAGCAGAACCTTCTTTTTTGAAGAGAAAGCAAAAACTTTTGACCTGTGACGCTGCAAGGGCGTTGCATCGTCCAACCCGGCCCGACTGCCGCAAATGCGGAAAAGTAAAAGTTTTTTGGTCCTTTTCTTTAAAGAAGGACTGCTTGCTTTCTGTACGCCCGAACACAGAGGATACCAAATGAGAAAGCTGCTCCTCACCGCCGCCGCATGGTCCGCCTGCACGCTGGCCGCCCACGCGGAACCTACGGTCAAGCGCATACGCGGCACGATCGGCGCTGCCGGTGCCAGCAGCATGACCGTGCATACCGCGGACGCCGGGGACGTGACGGTCGGCCTGGCGGGGGCGCATTTCGCCAGCGTCGTGGCGTCCAAGGCGAGTGCCATCGCGCCGGGCAGCTTCATCGGCACCGCCACAAAGGGCAGCGGTTCGCACATGACCGCGCTGGAAGTGGTGGTGTTTCCGCCCGAGCTGCGCGGCCAGGGCGAGGGCCATTACGCGTGGGATAAGCTGCCCGACACCAGCGGCCCTGCCGCCGGCGGTGCGGTCGCCAGCAGCATGACCAACGGCACGGTGGCAGCCGGCCACGCCCCGGCTGTCGGCACCACGATGACGAACGGCACCATAGCGGCGGCGGGCCAGGCGGACGGCGCGCTGCACATCGACGTGGACTACAAGGGCGGCCACAAGAGCATCACGGTGCCGGCCTCCGCCCCCGTGGTGGCGTTCCAGCCGGCCGACAGCTCCGTGCTGAAGGTGGGCGCGCAGGCGTTCATCGTGGCCGGGGTGGAGGGCGGCAAGACGACGGCCAAATTCGTGGCTGTAGGCCGCGACGGCGTGAAGCCGCCCATGTAACGGCGCGTTGGTCACGGCATCAACCTGAAGTGGAGGCGTGCATGCGCGGCTTGGTGATCGCGGCCCTGCTGGGACCGGCGTGGGCGTGGCCGGCAGCGGCGGTGGCGCAGACTCAGGGCGACCAGGCGCCGGGGACCACGCAGTCGCTGGGTGCCGAGGGAGTGACGGTGCCCTCGCTGCGCACCGCCCCGCCTGCGGCACCGCCGCCGGGCACGAACACTGCCGCGCCCGTGCCGTCCGCGCGCATACTGGGCGTGCCTGTCACGGCGGACGCGCCGGTCTCGCCCTCCTATGACGGCACGGCCTACAAGACCCTGGGCGGACAGGCGGAAACCGATCAGGACGCGATCAGCGGGCAGGTGATGCAGCCGCTCGACTCCGGCCGGCCAAAGTAAGCAGGGCGTCCGTTCTGAACACATAGTTTTCGATGACGAAGGCCCTGCTCCCTCGCCTTCACGGCCACCGCACCTCAGGCGGCAGGCTCATCAGGATCGCCTCCACGTTCCCCCCCGTCTTCAGCCCGAACGTGGTCCCGCGATCATGCAGCAGGTTGAACTCCACGTACCGCCCGCGCCGCACCAGCTGGTGCTGCCGGTCCGCATCCGTCCAGGCGCGCCCGGCACGGCGCCGCACGATCGCCGGATAAGCCGCCAGGAACGCCTCGCCCACGTCGCGGGTGAAGGCGAAGTCGGCGTCGGCGTCTCCGGTATCGACGTGGTCGTAGAAGATGCCGCCCACGCCGCGCGGCTCGTTGCGGTGCGGCAGGAAGAAGTAGCGGTCGCACCATTCCTTGAACTTCGGGTAGTAGGCGGGGTCGTGCGCGTCGCATGCGGCCTGGTAGGCGGCGTGGAAGGTCGTGCGGTCCTCGGCGGTCTCCTGTGTGTCCAGGAACATCGGCGTCAGGTCTCCGCCGCCGCCGAACCAGCCGCGCGTGGTGACCAGCATGCGGGTGTTCATGTGTACGGCCGGCACGTGCGGGTTCTGCGGGTGGGCCACCAGGCTGATGCCGGTGGCGAAGAAGCGCGGGTCCTCGGACGCACCGGGGATCTGGGCGCGGAACTCTGGCGAGAACTCGCCGGACACGGTGGATACGTTGACGCCCACCTTCTCGAACACCCGCCCGTGCATCAGGCTGATCACGCCGCCGCCGCCGTGGCTGCCGTCCGCGGTGGGGCGGCTCCACGGGCGCCGCTCGAAGCGGCCGGGCGCGCGGTCGGAGAGCGGGCCTTCCGTCTGGGCGTCCTCGATCGCCTGCAGGGTGGCGCAGATGCGGTCCCGCAGGGCCTCGAACCAGGCCCGGGCGGCGGGCTTCAGGCGCTCGTGGGGGAGGGGGGTGGGCTGGTTGGTGTCCATTCGGGAGAGCTTAGCCGCGACCAGCTTGGGCAGAAAGTAAGAAAGGAAGCAGTCCTTTTTTGAAAAAAAGGACCAAAAAACTTTTGCTTCCCGCGCCTGCACTGCCGCGCGGTCTGGTTCTGACAGTCTGACTCTGGCGCGAAAGGCGCGCGTTCGTGCGGGCGACAGGAGCAAAAGTTTGCTTCTTTTTTCTAAAAAAGAAGGCCTTCCTGCCTGGCCGATTGCAGCCCGCCGAACACACCCTTATTATGAGTGCAACTTAAACCCGGCAGGCTAGCCGGCGCCCCTGCTAAGGACCAAACACCATGGCCGGTCTGCATAAGAGCGACTTCCAGAACCCGGTGCTGAACTGGGTGGACACCCGGCTGCCCATACTCACGCTGATGACGAAGGAATACGGCAGCTTCCCCACGCCGAAGAACTTCAACTATTTCTGGAATTTCGGCGCGCTCGCCGTGGTCAACCTCATGGTGATGATCGCGTCCGGCATTTTCCTGTCGATGAACTACAATGCCAGCACCGCCGGCGCGTTCGACAGCGTTGAGCGCATCATGCGCGACGTGAACTACGGCTGGCTGCTCCGCTACGTTCACATGAACGGCGCGTCCATGTTCTTCATCATCATCTACATACACATCTTCCGCGGCATGTACTACGGGAGCTACAAGGCGCCGCGCGAACTGCTGTGGATGAGCGGCGTCACCCTGTTCCTGCTGCTGATGGCCACCGCGTTCATGGGCTACGTGCTGCCCTGGGGCCAGATGAGCTACTGGGGTGCCACCGTCATCACCAACCTGTTCTCCGCCATACCCGGAGTGGGCAACTGGATCGTCACCCTGCTTTGGGGCGGCTTCTCGGTCGATAACCCGACGCTGAACCGCTTCTTCAGCCTGCATTACCTGCTGCCGTTCGTGATCACCGGCGTGGTGTTCCTGCACGTGGTGGCCCTGCACATTACCGGTTCGAACAACCCGCTCGGCATCGATCCCAAGAGCGAGCAGGACACGCTGCCCTTCCACCCGTACTACACGGCCAAGGACAGCGTCGGCATGGCCGTGTATTTCCTGGTGTTCGCCACGATCGTGTTCTTCATCCCGAACCTGTTCGGCGAGGCGGACAACTACATCCCCGCCAACCCGCTGCAGACGCCGAATGCCATCGTGCCTGAGTGGTACTTCCTGCCGTTCTACGCCATCCTGCGCTCCGTGCCGGACAAGCTGTTTGGCGTGATCTGCATGTTCGGCTCCATCCTGGTGTGGTTCGTATTGCCTTGGCTGGACACCTCGCCGGTGCGCAGCGCGCGGTTCCGGCCGATGTACCGCTGGTCCCTGCGGCTGATGGTGCTCTCGATGCTGGCGCTGGGCGTGGTGGGCGCGCATCACCCGATCGAGCCTTACGTCTCGATCGGCCGCCTGGCCACCATCTACTACTTCCTGCATTTCCTGGTGCTGGTGCCGCTGTTCGGCTTCATCGAGCGGCCGTTGCCTTTGCCCGAGAGCATCAGCAAGCCCGTGCTGCGGCGTAATTTCCCCGGCGGCGGCGGTCCGCTGCCCACCGGTGCGGCGGCCAAGCCGATGGAGAAGATCTGATGCGGCGGCTTGCCGCCGCGGCCGCCCTGGGCATGGTGCTCCTCGCCGGCGCTGCCTACGCGGCCGGCGAGGAGGAGCTGCCACCGTTCCTGAAGACCAACTGGAGCTTCGGCGGGACGTTCGCGGCCGACGCTTTCGGCACGTACGACCGTGCCTCCGCCCAGCGCGGCTTCCAGGTGTGGAACGAGGTCTGTTCGTCCTGCCACTCCATGAAGCTGATGAGCTACCGCAACCTGGCCGGCATCGGCCTGACGGCCGGCCAGATACGCGCAATCGCCGCCAGCAAGACGGTGCCTGGCGACCTGAATGACCAGGGCGAGCCGACCACGCGCCCGGGGCTGCCGAGCGATCATTTCGCCTCGCCGTATCCGAACGAGAAGGCGTCCCGCGCCGCAAACAACGGCGCCTACCCGCCGGACCATTCCCTGATCGTGAACGCCCGCGTGAACGGCGCGAATTACATCTACTCGCTGTTGCAGGGCTACGTGGAGCCGCCGCCTGGCGTGAAGGTGCCGGACGGCTTGTATTACAACAAATGGTTCGTCGGCCATCAGATACACATGCCGGCGCCGCTGCAGGACAACTCGGTCACGTATGCCGACGGCACCAAGGCGACCTTGGCGCAGGAATCGCACGACGTGGCCACGTTCCTGTATTTCGCATCCAATCCGCACATGGACGAGCGCAAGCATCTCGGCGTGCGCATTGTGGGGTTCTTCGCGCTGATGGCCGGGCTGACCTACGCGGTTAAGAAGCATGTGTGGTCGGACGTGCACAAGGCGACGCACGACGAGGAACGCTAGGAAGGCCTCCTACCGCCTGCATCGAAGCGTCGTTCGATCCTGTTGACGCGCGCGAAGGCAAAAGCGTAGGGAGCAAAAACTTTTGGTTCTTTCCAAAAAAGAGCCGCTTCCTTCCTTCAGGACCCCTCAGTGCCCATAATAGGCGTTATCGGCGGCTCCGGCCTTTACGACATCGAAGGCCTGTCAGACCGCGCCTGGCGCGCCGTGCGCTCCCCCTGGGGCGAACCCTCCGACGAACTTCTGCACGGTACGCTGGACGGCGTGGGCTGCGTATTCCTGCCCCGCCACGGCCGAGGGCACCGGCTCTCGCCGAGCCACCTGAACTACCGCGCTAACATCGACGCGCTGAAGCGCGCCGGCTGCACGCACGTGATCTCGCTGTCTGCCGTGGGCAGCCTGCAGGAGGATTTGCCGCCGGGGCATTTCGTCATCGTGGACCAGTTTATCGACTGCAGCTTCGCGCGCGAGAAAAGCTTCTTCGGCGAGGGCTGCGTGGCGCATGTGAGCCTGGCGCATCCTGTGTGCCCGAAACTGGGCGACACGCTGGAGCAGGCGGCGCAGGCACTGGGGCTGCCGGCGCGTCGCGGGGGGACGTACCTGGTGATGGAGGGCCCGCAGTTTTCCACCAGGGCGGAGAGCGAGCTGTATCGGTCCTGGTGCTGCGCCGTGATCGGGATGACAAACATGCCGGAAGCCAAGCTCGCGCGCGAGGCGGAGATGCATTACGCGACGGTGGCGATGGTGACGGACTATGATTGCTGGCACGAGACGCATGCGCATGTGACTGTCGATGCGGTGGTGGCGGTTATGACGGCGAACGCGGAGCGGGCGCGCGCGCTGATCCGGCGCGCGATTCCTATGCTGGCGGATGCGGGGGCGAGCTGTGCGGTGGGGTGCGATCATGCGCTGGATCATGCGGTGATCACGCCGGTGGCGGCGCGGGATGCGGGGCTGATGGCGCGGCTGGATGCGGTGGCTGGGCGGGTTTTGGGGTAGGTAAGGAAGGCCTTCTTTTCTGAAGAAAAGAAGCAAAAGACTTTTATCTCTCCGCCTGCATAGGCGCCCGCTCTGGTTCTGCAGGTGTGCACGCGCGCAGCACGAGCGCGGGTTTCAATGCAGCCGTCAGGAGCAAAAGTTTTTTGCTTCTTTTTTTCAAAAAAGAAGGCCTTCCTTGCCTTCCTAAACCGAAAAATACTTAGCGTGCGGATTGACCACCACGATAGCGCTCGTGCTCTGCTCAGGATGCAACTGCGCTTCATCGGACAAAGACACGCCAATACGCTCCGCATCTAGCAGCGCAAGCAGCTTGTCCTGGTCTTCCACGCGCGGGCAGGCCGGATAGCCGAACGAGTAGCGTGAGCCGCGATAGCCCTGGCTCAGCATCTTCTCCAGGTCGCGGTCGTCTTCGCCGGCGAACCCCAGCTCCGCGCGCATCCGCTTGTGCACGTATTCCGCCATCGCCTCGGCCATCTCCACGGACAGGCCGTGCAGATAGAGGTAGTCCTGGTAACGGTTGTCCTCGAACCACACACGGGCGGTGTCGCTGGCCGCCTGGCCGACGGTGACCACCTGCAAGCCGATCACGTCACGCTCGGCTTCATCCACGTCGCGGAAGAAATCGGCGATGCATTCGCCGTCCTCCCTGGGCTGGCGCGGCAGGCTGAAGCGCGCGACTTCCGTGCTGCCGTCCTGCTCGAACAGGATCAGGTCGTTGCCCTGGCCCGCGGCTTTCCAGTAGCCGTAGATCGCCTGCGGCTTGAGTATGTTTTCGGCTTCGCAGAGTGCGAGCATGCGTTTCATGATCGGCCGCAGCTCCTGCTTCGCCCAGCCGAGGAAATCGTCCAGGTTCTTGCCCTGTTTGCGGAAGCCCCACTGGAACTGGTACAGGCTGCGTTCATTGAGGAACGGCACCACCGCCTTGGCCGGCGCGCTGAGAACGCGCGCGCCCCAGAATGGCGGTTCCACCACCGGCACGTCCTGCGTCAGTCGGCGCCGTCGCGCCTGCACCTGTGCGATGTCGATCGGCCGCCAGGCGCGTTCGTCCGCTTTTCCGATGCTGCGCTTGGTGTTCTTCGCCTTGCCGCTGCGCTTTGCCTGCAGCGCGGACAGGTAATCGTCGAAGCCGTTGCCGGTGACGCGATCCATCAGGTGCAGACCGTCGAACGCATCGCGCGCATAGGCCACGCGGCCGCTTGCGTAGGCGGCGACGCAATCGTCCTCCACGTAATTGCGTGTCAGCGCGGCGCCGCCCAGCAGCACGGGTATTTCCAGGCCCTGCCGGCTCATCTCTTCGAGGTTCTCGCGCATGATGACGGTGGATTTCACCAATAGCCCGCTCATGCCTATGGCGTGGGCGCGGTGCTCGCGCGCGGCCTCCACCATGTCCGCCAGCTTCACCTTTATGCCGAGGTTCACCACGCGGTAGCCGTTATTCGTCAGGATGATGTCGACCAGGTTCTTGCCAATGTCGTGCACGTCGCCCTTCACGGTGGCCAGCACGATGGTGCCTTTCTCCTGGCCCTCGATGCGCTCCATCATCGGCTCCAGGTAGGCCACCGCCGCCTTCATCGTCTCGGCCGATTGCAGCACGAAGGGCAATTGCATCTTGCCGGCGCCGAACAGCTCGCCCACCACCTTCATGCCGCCGAGCAGGATGTCGTTGATGATGGCCAGCGGCTTGTGCGTCTGCAACGCGTCGTCCAGCTCCGCCTCCAGCCCCTTGCGGTCGCCATCTACGATGCGGTCCTTGAGACGTCCCTCCACCGTCTCGCTCTTCGCCCGCTTCGTGGCCTCCGCCGCCTTACGGTCCGCGAAGATGGCAAGCAGGCGCTGTAACGGATCGTAGCCCTCGCGCCTGCGGTCAAAAATCAGGTCCTCTGCCACCTCCACCTCTTCGGCGGAAATCAGGTGCAGCGGCCGTATCTTGCTGACGTGAACAATGGCGCCCGTCATGCCGGCGCGCACCGCGTGATCGAGGAACACGCTGTTCAGCACGGCGCGCGCCGCCGGGTTCAGGCCAAAACTCACGTTAGAGAGGCCGAGGATGATCTGGATGTCTGGGAAACGCTCACGTATCATCCTGATGCCGTCGAGCGTCCACTCCGCCAGTTTGCGGTCGTCCTCGTTTCCCGTGGCGATCGTGAAGGTCAGCGGATCTATCAGCAGGTCGCTCTGCGGCAGGCCGTATTTGCCGCAGGCAAACTCTACCAGCCGCGTGGCGATGCGCAGCTTGTCCTCTGCCGTCTTCGCCATGCCCACTTCGTCGATGGTCAGCGCGATCACCGCGGCGCCGAATTTCTTCGCAAGCTTCAGGCGGTCTGTCGCCGCACCCTCGCCATCCTCGAAATTGATCGAATTGATGATCGGCTTGCCGCCATGCAGCTTCAGCGCGCTCGCGATCACCGGCGTCTCGGTGCTGTCGATCACCAGCGGCACGTTCACCGAATTGGTGAAGCGGCGTATCACCTCGTCCATCTCGTATTTCTCGTCGCGCCCGACAAAAGCCGTGCACACATCGAGAGAGTTGCTGCCCTCGGCGGCCTGCTCGCGGCCAACGCTCACGCAGCCGTCCCAGTCGCCGGCTTCCTGCAGCTCGCGCCACTTCTTCGAACCGTTGGCGTTGCAGCGCTCGCCGATGGAGAAGAAGCTGTTGTCCTGCCGCAGGGGCGTGGCGCTGTACAGGCTCGCCACCGATGGCACCCAATACGATTTCCGCTGAACGGGCGTGGGCCGGAAACCCGCGCCGCGACGCCGCAACATCGCGTCCAGCGCCTGTATGTGCGGCACATCCGTCCCACAGCAGCCGCCGATAAGGTTCAGCCCGTCCTCGGCGACAAACCGTTCCACCCAGCTCGCCATCTCCGCCGCGCCCAGCGGGTAGCGCGTCGCGCCGTCCACCAGTTCAGGCAACCCCGCATTCGGCTGCACGCTGATCAGGCCAGGCCAGTTCGCCGACAGCCAGCGCACGTGCTCGGCCATCTCCTGCGGCCCCGTGGCACAGTTCAGCCCGATCAGCGGCACGTCCAGCGCGTGCACCACGGTCGCCGCGGTCGCGATGTCAGGCCCCACCAGCAACGTGCCAGTGGTCTCCACCGTCACCTGCACGAAAATCGGCGTGTCGCGCCCCACCTCAGCGCGCGCGATCTTCGCCCCGTTCACCGCCGCCTTTATCTGCAGCGTGTCCTGGCACGTCTCGATCAGGAAAGCGTCCACGCCGCCATCGATCAGCCCGCGGCACTGCTCGGCGAGCCCCGCTTCCAGCGTGTCGTAATCCACGTTTCCCAGCGACGGCAGTTTCGTCCCCGGCCCCACGCCGCCCAGCACCCAACGGTGCCGCCCATCGGTGAACTCGTCGGCCGTCTCACGCGCCAGCTCTGCCGCGATCCGGTTTATCTCGCGCGCCCGCGTCTCCAGCCCGAATTCGCCCAGCGTGATAGGCGACGCGCCGAACGTGTTCGTCTCTACCATGTCCGCACCGGCCGCGTAGTAGCCGCGCGCGATCTCGCGCACGAGGTCCGGACGCGAAAGGTTTAGGATGTCAGTGCAGTTTTCCTGTCCCCAGTAGTCGCGCTCGGTGTCCAGATCCATGCTCTGCACACGGCTGCCGGTGCCACCGTCGCAAAGGAGGACCTGGTCGCGCAGGGCATCTAGAAGGTGGGGTCGGGTCACTTGCAAACCTCGAATAAAGAAAGGAAGGCCTCCTTTTTTGAAAAAAAGAAGCAAAAAACTTTCTACTGCTGACGCTGGTTAGATCGCGTGTTCTGTCTGGCGCGCATCTGCGCCGGCGGCGGCGAGCGGAGCGGAGGTTTGGTCCTGTGCAAAACAGGATTGTCGGCTTGCCTCGCCTTGCCAGATCCTGACCCGCAACGCGCCTTCGTCGCCCACCGAAACCGGCGCGCTGGCGGAAAGCCCGGCGTTGCCCAGCATGTCCCGCATCGCTTCATCGGAGAACCCGGCCACGGTATGGCCCATCTGCGCCAACAGCGCGCGCTCGCCATGCGGCGCCAGGTCCACCACCACCAGCCGCCCGCCAGGCGCCAGTACACGCGCGGCTTCGGTTACAACAAGCGCCGGTGCCTCGGCGTAATGCAGCACCATCTGCAGCACCACCAGATCGAAACACCCATCCGCCAACGGCAGCGCGCACATGTCGGCCAGGCGGAACTGGCAATGCGAAAATGCGGCGTCCGCCAGCCGCACCCGCGCCAGCGCCAGCATCGCCCGGCTCGCATCCACGCCGAGCCCCGCGCCGATCCTGGGGGCCAGCAGCTCCAGCAGCCGCCCCGTCCCCGTGCCCACGTCCAGCACACGCCCCAGCCGGCCCTGCGGCAGGAGGGACACCAACAGCGCCTCCACGTCGGCGGCTGCCAGCCCGAGCGCGCGCATCTCGTCCCAGTCGGCGCCCTGCCTGCGAAACGTGTCGGAGGCTACGCGCGCGCGCTCGGACAATACGCGCGCCGCACCGCGCCGGTCTGCCGCCACCAGCGGATCGTCCGGCGGCAACCGGCGCAGCACGTCACGCGCCAGCGCGCCGGTCTCGCCCTGCACCAGCGTGAACCAGGCGTTGGCGCCCTCACGCGCGCGCGCCAGCAGCCCCGCCTCGCACAGCACGCGCAGGTGGCGCGACAGCCGCGGCTGGCTTTGCCCCAGCACCTCGCAGAAATCGTTGACGCAGAACGCGCCGCGCGCGGCCAGCGCCAGCAGGCGCAGCCGCGTCGGGTCCGCCAGCGCGCCGAGTATGGGAAGGAGATGCTCCATCGTGCTTGCATAAATATATAAAGCTGCCTTTATATCAAGCCATGACGACGCTGGACATGCGGGTACCCCTCCGCTTTGCAGACACGGTCGGCGATGGCCAGGCTGCCTTGCGGGAGGGCGAGCACTTCGCCACGGACGCCGCGCGCCATCCGGCCGGATGTGCCTGCTGCACCGCCCGCAACCCCGCCGGGGTGGCGCTGGCCCGCCTGCTGCAGGACCGCGCGCGTGGCAGGGTGGCGTTCTTCCAAGGTGTAATTGCGCTCACGCGAACCGCGGCCGGGCGCGAGATGGTGCGCGACGCGCTCCGAAGCGACCCGGTTGCCAGCGCCTGTTTTCGGTTGGAGGAGTAAGCAAGGCCTTCTTTTTTGAAAAAAAGAAGCAAAAAACTTTTGCTCCACCGACGCTCAGAAGCTTTGGTGTCTCCTGCTGCACCCGACTGGTGCAGATGCGGAGGAGTATGAGTTTTTTGCTTCTTTTTTTCAAAAAAGAAGGCCTTGCTTTTTTGCCTGTCTAAAACTGATGTCCCTGCCGCGCTTCGGTGACCGCCGCCGCCTGCGGGTCGGCCTGCTCGGCGGCAGCTTCAACCCGGCTCACGCCGGCCACCTGCATGTGGCGCAGACGGCCCTGCGCGCATTGCGGCTGAACCAGGTGTGGCTCGTCCCGCCGGGCAACCCGCTGAAGGCGTCCGCCGGGATGGCCGCGCTGCCGGCGCCTGGCGTCGGCCCAGGAAAGAGCCCGTTACCTCCTGGCCGGCACGTCGCCATCCCCCAACCCGAGCGCCCGCTGCATGATCACGACATCCAGCCACCGCCCGAACTTCACGCCGCACGCCCGCATCACCCCCGCGCGCTGAAACCCAAGGCTCGCATGCATACCGATCGAGCCGATGTTGTCGCTGTCGCCGATCAGCGCCAGCATCTGGCGGAAGCCGGCCGCCTCCGCCCGGCCAAGGAGTTCGGCCACGATACCCTTGCCCACGCCCATGCCGCGCACGTCCTCGCGCACGTATACGCTGTCCTCCACCGTCCAGTCATAGGCGCTGCGGTGGCGGAAGGCGCCGTAATAGCCGAAGCCGAGGATGCCGGTGGCGTCGCGCGCCACCACCCAGGCGTAGCCGGCCCGCACGCCCGCCGCGTGGCGCTCGGCCATCGCCTCGATGCTCGGCGGTACCTCCTCGAACGTGCCGGTGCCCGCCAGCACGTGATGGGCGTAGATGGCCTGTATCTCGGGTGTGTCGGTGGGTTCGGCGGTATCGATCGGCACGCGCAGCCTCCGGATGGCCCGCGTTTCTAACGGCGCGCGCGCGGAACAGGCCAGCCAACGTGCGAAAATTATGCCTCTCTGAACGAACCCGTGATAAGCAGGCGTCCAGCGAGGCCGCGCAATCCCCGGTTTTCCGGCGTTTGAGCGGCCTGAATGACCTTTTTCGGCCTGATTATCCGCCCAAAGTGACCATCCAGAGGGAACCAAGCGATCGTGTCAGAGACCAGCCTGAACCCTGAAGGCGCACCGCTCCAGATCGAGTCGGACGCCACAGAGGCGCTGACGCCGACCGAGCTGCGCCTGCGGGCGGTCGTCGCCGCCGCGCGTTTCCACGGCGTCGATCTCGACATGGGCGCCTACCGCGGCCCGGCGGCCGAACCGTACCCCTCGCCGGCCTCCCTGGTCACCTGGCTGCGTGACCAGGGCCTGGTGGCGCGCGCCATGAAGCTGGCCTGGCGCAACCTGTTCCGCTTCAAGGATGCCGCCCCCGTGGTGCTTCTGCTGAAGGACGGCACGGCCGGGCTCGTGGTCGGCGCCGATCCGACGCGGGACGTGGTGTGGCTGAAAAGCCCCACCTCGCGCGATACCGAGCCGCCGGTGGCGGTTGACCGCCTCCGTCTGGAGCAGGCCTGGAGCGGGGACGTCATCCTCGTCAAGCGCCCGTACGGCCAGACCGAGGGCGAGGCGCCGTTCACGCTGGGCTGGATCTTCGGCAAGGTGCTGGAAGAGAAGACCTTCATCCGCCAGATCAGCTACGCCTCCGTCGTCCTCTCCGCGCTCACCATCATCCCCGCGCTCATGGTAATGGCGGCGATCGACCGCGTGCTCGAATACAACTCGATGTCCACCTTCGTGCTGCTGGTCAGCCTGATGGCCGTGATGATGTTTTTCGAGATGGTGCTCGGCTGGGCAAGGCGGGAGCTGATCCTGGTGATGTCGGCCAGGCTGGACGTGAAGCTGAACCTGCAGGTGTTCGGCCGGCTGCTGGCGCTGCCGCTGGATTTTTTCGAGCGCAGCCAGGCCGGCGAGACGATCTCCCGCCTGCGCGAAGTCTACCGCGTGCGCGAGTTCCTGACCGGCAAGCTGCTGTTCACCTTCCTGGACGGCTTCACGCTGATCGTCATGCTGCCGTTCATGTTCTACATGGAGCCCACGCTGGCCTGGGTGTCGATCGCGGTGGCCGGCCTGATCGCCATCATCATCATGGTCTTCCTGCGTCCCGTCGGCCACCTTATCGCGCAGGCGATCCAGGCCGAGCACAAGAAGGGTGCGGTGATGTCCGAGACGGTGTACGGCATACGCACCGTGAAGTCGCTGGCGCTCGAGCCGCAGCAGAAGATCATCTGGGACGAACGCGTGGCCGATGCCGGGCAATGGCGCCTGAAAGCCGGCCGTCTGGGCAACTGGCCGCAGACGCTGATCGACCCGCTGCAGACCTTCATGTCGCGCGGCGTGGTGCTGTTCGGCACGTATCTCGCTTTGGAGAACGACACCACGATAGACAAGGGCGGCCTGATCGCGTTCATGATCCTGTCCGGCCGCGTGGCCCAGCCGCTGATCGGTTTCGCGCGCCTGATGGAGGATTTCCACGAGGTGCGCACCGCCGTGGGCCAGATCGCCAGGGTGCTGAACAACCCGACCGAGACGCGCGCGCATAATGACGGCATGCGACCGAAATTCGAGGGCCAGGTGACGTTCGAGGACGTGACCTTCACCTATCCGCTCGGCCAGCGCCCGGCGCTGAACAAGATCAACTTCTCGATCCCGCCAGGCACCATGCTCGGCCTGGTCGGCCGGTCTGGCTCCGGCAAGTCGACGATCACCCGCCTGCTGCAGGGCATCAACCGCGAGTATTCCGGCGCGGTGCGCATAGACGGTGCGGAGCTGCGCGAGATCAACCTCAGCCACCTCCGCCGCAGCTTCGGCGTGGTGTTGCAGGACAACTTCCTGTTCCGCGGCACGATACGCGACAACATCACCGCCGGCCGCGCCGGGCTCACGCTGGAGGACGCGGTGCGCGCCGCCCGCCTGGCGGGCGCGGAAGAGTTCATCGAGCGCATGCCGCAGGGCTACGACACCTGGATCGAGGAAGGCTCGGCCAACATCTCCGGCGGCCAGCGCCAGCGCCTGGCCATCGCGCGTGCGCTGATCACCAACCCGCGCATCATGATACTGGACGAGGCGACCTCCGCGCTGGATCCGGAAAGCGAGGCGCTGGTCAACGCCAACCTCACGCGCATAGGCAAGGGCCGCACGATGGTCATAGTGTCGCACCGCCTGTCCAGCCTGGTGAATTGCGACCTGATCATGGTGCTCGACCGTGGCGCCGTGGTCGACATCGCGCCGCATGACGTGCTGTTGGACCGCTGCTCGGTCTACCGCACGCTGTGGAACCAGCAGAACCGCCATATCGACCCGGCCCGCGCGGCCGCCGCCCTGGCGCAGGGAGAATAAGCCATGTCCGTCACCACCACCCAGCCAACCCGTCCGGGCCCTGGCGCCTCGTCCGGCAAGCCGGCAGGCAAACCGGGCTTCCTGTTGCGCGGCCGCGGCACCGCCGTACGCGAGGGTACGCCGCAGGAGATGCTGGAGTTCTACTCGCCGTCGATGGCGCTCTCGAACGTGCCGGCCAAGGCCGTCGCCCGCGGCACCGTGTATCTGATCAGCACGATGGTGCTGACGATCTTCGTCCTGTTCGCTTTCGTCAACATCGACCGCATCGTGATCTCCAGCGGCAAGGTGATCTCCATGACGACGGAGGACGTCGTCCAGCCGCTCAACACGTCCATCGTCAAGACGATCGCCGTCTCCGTCGGCGACGTGGTGCACAAGGGCCAGCTCCTGGCCCAGCTCGACCCCACCTTCACCCAGGCGGACAACACCGCCGCGCTGGACCAGGTGGACCGCTATTCCACCGAGATCGACCGGCTGAACGCCGAGAACAAGCAGGGGCAGTATCACCCCAGGCAACTGACGCCAGGCGCGCTGGTGCAGGAGGGCATCTTCGCCCAGCGCGCCTCCGCCCGCGAGGCGGAGCTGCGCTACTACCAGGGCCAGATCGACGCCCAGCGCGCCCTGCAGGCCCAGGCCGACGCGGACATACGCCAGTATGCCAAGGAGACCGGCGTGGCGGTGGATGTGGAGAGGATGCGCGTCCAGTTGGAACACGATCAGGTCGGCAGCCGGATCGACACCGCGCAGGCGATCAGCGCCAGGCTGGAGGCCGAGCGCCAGGTGCTCACCAGCGTGCAGCAGGCGGAGAACGCACGCCAGACCGTAAGCGCGCTGAAGGGCCAGTTGGACAACTACAACCAGCAATGGTTCGCCGACGTGTCCCAGACCATCACCAGCGACGCCGTGCAGCTCGCCCAGTACAGGGACCAGCTCGAGCACGCCGCGCTGAACAACAAGCTGATCGACCTGCGTGCGCCCGAGGACGGCACGGTGCTCTCGCTGGCTTCGGTGTCGGTGGGCTCGGTGCTGCAGGCCGGCCAGACTTTCTTCACCCTGGTGCCGCTCAACGCGCCGCTGGAGATCGACGTGCAGGTGACGGGTGACGACGCAGGTTTCGTCACGGTGGGCCAGCCGGTCGACGTGAAGTTCCAGACCTTCCCGTCCATGGAGTTCGGCGACGGTCACGGCTCCGTACGCCTCGTGAGCTCGGACACGTTTCTGACCGGCAGCCAGAGCGGCACCACCGCCGGCGGCAGCGCAGGCACCACGTCGAACGCCGTGTTCACCGGTCAGATACCTGGCAGCGCGTATTTCAACGACGTGCGCGTCACGCTGGACCGTCTGGCGCTCAAGCACGTGCCGCACGACACGCGGATCGTGCCGGGCATGCCGGTGCAGGCCGACATCAAGGTGGGTTCGCGCACGATCTTCGAATACCTGCTGGAGCGCGTGCTGCCGATCTTCCAGGAAGGCATGCGCGAGCCGAGCTGAAAACGAAGATCGCGGCTTTCCACCGGTCGGCCGTTCTATACAATTCTGCAACAGATCGGTGGTAAAGCCCGGCGTGGGTGCATCCCACGGCGGGCTGCGCCTTCCTTTCGCGCCAGCCCACGGGTAATCTCGCACCGTAAACAGGCGGGGCGTAACCGAGGCGGGGCGCCTAACAGGCAGTGCAGGACCGACGACACGTATGCTGACGCTCATCGACCGCATCGTCTCGGCAGGGTCGCCCGCCGCAGCTCTCAGGCGCGCCATCCAGCTTGACGAGGCCGGCCAGCCGCGCCGCTCGTTCGTGCTGTTCAGCCGGGCCGCCCGCGCCGGCCTGCCGGAGGCGCAGTTCTGGGTCGGCCGCGCGTACCTGAAAGGCGCCGGCGTTCCGGTCAGCCGGCGCGACGGTGCCGCCTGGCTGGAGCGGGCGTCCCAGGCCGGATGGGTCGAGGCGCAGACCCTGCTGGCGACCCTGTTCCTCTACGGCCTGGCGGGCAAGGGCAGCAAGGCGGCGCCCGGCAGCCCGCTGTTCCTACGCGGCGTCACGCCCACGGCGGACGAGCCGGACTTCCCCGCCGCCCTGCA
>CAHJWU010000025.1 GCA_903643085.1 Rhodospirillales bacterium | reverse complement strand
GCCGCCACCGCCGCCATGAAACCCGCCACCGCCACCGCCACCATGGCCGCCGCCGCCGCCGGCCCGCTGCGCATCGGCCGGGACTGCCGCCAGCGTCAGGGCACCTGCGGCAGCTACCGCCATCAGCGCGCGGCGCAAACTCGAACGTGAAACATTGGACATCGCATCTGCTCCTTGGTGAATGGTATATAATCCCGGCCTGTGTTCAGATCATGGCCGCGCAATCACGCCTGCGTGCGGGCTGCTGGCAGCCGGCTGCGGCATGCGGAAGGAACACCGATTATGAAACTCAGGCCGATTTTGCGAAACATGCTGTATGGGCTGGCCGTGCTGGGCGCCGCCGGGACGCACCCTGCCGCGGCCGCCGCGGATGCGGGGCTGTCGGCCGCGGTGCAGTCGCCCGGGCGGCAAGCCAAGTTCGTGGCGCGTGACGCCATGCGCCATCCCGCGGAGGAACTCGCGTTTTTCGGCCTGCGCCCGGACGCCGACGTGGTTGAGATCTGGCCTGGCGGCGGCTACTGGACAGAGATACTGGCGCCGTACCTGGCGGCGCACGGCACCTACACGGTCGCGCTGGAAAACGACGCACCGTCCGAGCCGGCCAAGACGACGTTCAGGCAGAAATACGCCGGCAAGCCCGGCTACACCCGGCTGCACTACACGATCCTGGACAGGGGCGAGACGGACATAGCGCCGCCAGGCTCGGCCGATTTCGTCCTGACGTTCCGCAACGTGCACAACTGGATGGGCGAGGGTTACGCCGATGCGGCGTTCGCCGCGTTCTTCCGGGCGCTGAAGCCGGGCGGCACGCTCGGCGTGGAGGAGCACCGCGGGCTGGCGAGCGAGCCGCAGGATCCCAAGGCGGATAGCGGGTATGTCAGGCAGGATTACACGATCGCGCTGGCGCAGAAGGCGGGGTTCGTTCTGGCCGGCTCGTCCGAGCTGGACGCCAATCCGAAGGATACCAAGAAGTGGCCCAAAGGCGTGTGGACGTTGCCGCCCAGTTTTGCGCTGGGGGCTGTGGACCATGCGAAATACGCTGCCATCGGCGAGGCGGACAATTTCATCCTGAAATTCCGCAAGCCTTAAGGAGACAGGCAGTCCGTCTTTCGAAGAAAGGTCTGGCTTGCCCCATCAAGGATTTCCGTGGCGCGCCTGCCCATCACATCGTCGCTGTCCATAGACGAAGCCGAGCTGAGCGAGCGTTTCGTGCTCAGTTCGGGGCCAGGCGGGCAGAACGTCAACAAGGTGTCCACCGCGGTGGAGTTGCGTTTCGATGCGCGCGGATCTCCGTCCTTGCCGGACGGGGTGAAGGCAAGGTTGATTCGCATTGCCGGCAGCCGGATGACGCAAGACGGGGTGATCGTGATCAGCGCGCAGCGTTTCCGGTCGCAGCCACGCAACCGGGAGGATGCGGTCGAGCGGCTGTTCGAGATGATACGCGAGGCGGCGGTGGCGCCCGTGCGGCGGCGGGCGACGCGGCCGACGCTCGGGTCGCAGACGCGGCGGCTGGAGTCCAAGAACGTGCGGTCCGGGACGAAGGCCATGCGCCGGCGGCCTGATGACGAGTGATGCGCTTTAGCGAAAGCAAGCAAGGCCTTCTTTTTTGCAAAAAAGAAGCAAAAAACTCTTCTCCCTAAGCGTTGCGTTGTCTGTGTATGTCCGAACAAACACGCAGGCTGACATGCGGAAGACAAAAGTTTTTTGCTTCTTTTTTGCAAAAAAGAAGGCCTTGCTTGCTTTCCCTACCCAGCCAGCAGCTTCGCCTCCCGCCGCCGATGATGCAGGATGAACTCGGTGTATCCATTAGGCTGCGCGCGCCCCTGGAACACGAGGTCGCGCGCCGCGAGGAAAGCCGGGCCGTCATAGGCCGGCGCCATCGGCCGGTAGACGGGATCGCCGGCGTTCTGCCTGTCCACCACGAGCGCCATGCGCCGTAGCGTCTCGTCGACCTGGTCGCGGGTGACGACGCCGTGGTGCAGCCAGTTGGCGATGTGCTGGCTGGAGATACGCAACGTCGCGCGGTCTTCCATCAGGCCAACATCATGCGCGTCCGGCACCTTGGAGCAGCCGACGCCCTGGTCGATCCAGCGGACGACGTAGCCGAGAATGGATTGGGCGTTGTTGTCGAGTTCCTGGCGCACATCGTCGGGTGCCCAGTTGCTGGCTTCGACGGGAATGGTGAGCAGGTCTGAGAGCCTGGCGCGCGGGCGGGTGGCGAGCTGGGTCTGCACGGCGCTGACATCGATCGTGTGGTAGTGCAGCGCGTGCAGCGTGGCCGCGGTGGGGGAAGGCACCCAGGCGGTGTTTGCGCCGGCTTTCGGGTGGCCGATCTTCACGCTGATCATTTCCGCCATCCGGTCCGGGGCCGCCCACATGCCCTTGCCGATCTGGGCGTGGCCGCGCAGGCCGCTGGCCAGGCCGATGTCGACGTTCTGGTCCTCGTACGCCTTCAGCCACGCGGTGTTCTTCATGTCGTTCTTGCGCACCATGGTGCCGGCTTCCATGGACGTGTGCATCTCGTCGCCGGTGCGGTCCAGAAAGCCGGTGTTGATGAAGAACACGCGGTCTTTTGCTGCGAAGATGCAGGCGGCGAGGTTCGCGCTGGTGCGGCGTTCCTCGTCCATGATGCCCATTTTCAGGGCGCGGCGCGGCAGGGCCAGTATGTCTTCCACGCGGCTGAACAATTCGCAGGCGAAGGCCACCTCGGCGGGGCCGTGCATCTTCGGTTTGACAATGTACATCGAGCCGGTGCGGCTGTTACGCAGGCGCGGCATGCCGCGCAGATCATGCGTGGCGATCAGCGCGGTGACCGCGCAATCCAGCATGGTCTCGGGGATCTCGGAGCCGTCCGGCAGCAGCACGGCGTCGGTATACATGTGATGGCCGACATTGCGGACCAGCATCAGGCTGCGGCCGGAAAGCGTCAGCCGGCCGCCGCCAGGGGCGGTGAAGGTCTGGTCGAGTTCCAGCCAGCGGTCCTGCTGCTGACCCGCCTTGGTGAACACGGCCGACAGCGTGCCCTGGGTAAGGCCCAGCCAGTTGCGGTAGATCTCCACCTTGTCCGCGGCGTCCACAGCGGCGACGCTGTCCTCGCAATCCATGATGGTGCTGATTGCGGCTTCCAGGATCAGGTCGGACATGCCGGCCGGGTCCTGGCGGCCGATATCCGAGGCGCGGTCAACTTTGATGAGCAGATGCAGGCCGTTCTGCACCAGCAGGATGGCCGTGGGCGACGCCGCCTCGCCCTGGTAGCCGGCGAACTGGGTCTGGTCGGCAAGGTGCAGCGCGCCGCGCGCGGTGTGCACGGTGAGCCTGTCATCCAGCACGGCATAGGCGGTGGCGTCGGCGTAGGAGCCGCCGGCGAGCGGCACCGTCGCGTCGAGCACCTGGCGGGCGCGGGCGATCACCTGGGCGCCGCGCGCCTGGTTGTAGCCGCGGCCACGCTCGGCGCCTGGCGTCTCGGGCAGGGCATCGGTGCCGTAGAGCGCGTCGTACAGGCTGCCCCAGCGGGCGTTGGCGGCGTTGATCGCGTAGCGCGCGTTGGAGATCGGCACCACGAGCTGCGGGCCGGCGATCTTGGTGATTTCGGCATCCACGTTGGCGGTGGTCACGGCGAAAGCGGGCGGCTCGGGCTGAAGATAGCCGATCCCGCGCAGGAACGCCTCGTACTCCGCCTGGATAAAGGGCTTGCCGCGGTTCGCCACGTGCCAGGCATCGACCTTGGCCTGCATCGCATCGCGCTGGTCCAGCAATGCGCGGTTCCTCGGCGCCAGATCGGCCAGCATGCCGGCGAAACCCTGCCAGAACTGCGGGCCGGACAGGCCGCTGCCGCGCACTGCCTCGTTGGAGACGAAGTCGTACAGGACGCGGTCGACCTTCAACCCACCGGCTTCTACGCGTTCCATGTATTGGCGGTCCCTGTGGGTTGGCTGTCTGCGGTCTGTGTTGCCGGGTTGCGGGATTTAGGCAAGGGGAAGGAAGAAAAGCCTGCTTTTTTGAAAACAGAAGCAAATCTCTGCTTCAGCACGCGCCAGCTCTGCCGCTACGCATGTGTGCTGAAAAAAGCGCGTTCTGATGCAGGCGGAAACAAAAGTTTTTGCTTCTTTTTCTCAAAAAAGAAGGTCTTTCTACTGCGCTAAACCGGAGGCTTCCCCCTTGCTCGCCGACTTCCCCGACTGGGCTCAGCACTTCACCGAAGGTGCGGCCAGCCCCGGCAGCGCCTGGCGCAACCTCGCACTCGGCAGCATCGGGCTGGACGGCGCGCCGCAGATACGCACCGTCGTGCTGCGACGCTTCTCCGGCCTGGCACTCGACGTCCATACGGACGCGCGCTGCACGAAATACGCCGAACTGCGGGCCAACCCGGCCGCCACGCTGCACGGGTGGGACGCCGCAAGCGCCATCCAGCTACGCGCCTCCGGCCCGGCTCGCCTGCATCTGGGCGATGCGGTAGCCGCCGAGTCCTGGGCCGGGCTGCGCGAGCAGACGCGCGCCACCTACCGCGTGCGGCCCGGCCCGGGCACGACGCTGGCGGGACCGGGTAACCCGGCGCCGGACACCACCGATGCGGAGGCGCAACGCGTGTTCTGCGTCGTGCGCCTGGAAATACGCAAGCTGGATTGGCTGCATCTGGACAGAGGCGGCAACCGGCGCGCGCGGTTCAGCTGGGTTGATGGCGCGGTCTTGGCGGAGTGGGTGGTGCCTTGAAGCGTCAAGGAAGCAAGCAGGATTGCTTTTTGTCGGCGATCTCTGCAGCCCGCACCTCTACGGATTGCAGATCGCGTCGCCCTCGCCCGGCCCGGTGCCCTTCCCGTCCGGCCCGGGAGAACACAGGTCAAAATCGTGGTTCTCGCGGCGCGACGGGATCATGTACACCCAGTCGTGGTTCCACGGATCCTTCAGGGACGCGGCGCTCTTGATGTAGGGGCCACTCCAGTTCTCCACGTCGTTCGGCTTCGTCCACAGGGCGGACAGGCCCTGCTCCTGCGTCGGCAGGCTGCCCAGGTCCAGGCGGTAATTGTCGAGCTGGGAGCCCAACGCATCAATGTCCTGCCTGGCCACCGAGGCCTTGGCTTTGCCGAGCACGTTGAACAGCGCCGGCGACGCGATGGCCACGAGCAGCCCGAGTATGACGATGACGACCAGCAGCTCCAGCAACGTAAAGCCCGTATCGCCGGACGTGACCTCTGGCATGGTTTCAGTCTGGCGCACCGGCTACTCCTGTTTGGACGGTCTTTTGCTGACTAATGCGTGATGCTCCCTGTCATGCGCAAGCAGGGCGGGCGTGAAGCTCTCGTCATGCCCGGCTTTTCACGCGGGCGCCGCCGTGGCATTGAACGCGCATGGCCGTGCCATTCCTTGCCTGCATGATCGCCGCAGCGCAGATCGCGTCGTTTCCGCCGCGCGTGCTGCCCTCCATCCAGGCGGTCGAAGGCGGCTGGCCGGGTACGGTGCACGCCAACACGGACGGCTCAGCCGATCTGGGGCTGATGCAGGTGAACACGCTGTGGGTGCCGATCGTCGCGCGCTCGTTGGGGCTGGCTGCGGCCGAGGTGCGCGCGCGGCTGACGGACGACGGGTGTTTTTCCATACGGATCGCAGGCGCCATTCTGTGGGAATACCGCCGGGCGCGTAACGGCGACCTGATGCTGGCGATAGGCGACTACCACTCGCACACGCCGCCGCTGAACCGGGCGTATCAGGCGATGGTGCGGGCGCGGGCGGCAGAACTGTTCGCGGGCAAGTAAGGCAAGCACTCTTCTGTTCGAACAAACGATCGAAAACTCCCCGCCGGCGGCTGTTTCGGCATTCGCCGACAAGGAGCAGACGTTTTTTGCTTTTTTCAAAAAAGAACGCCTTTCTTGCCTCGCCGCAACTCACACACAAGACTTCAGGGAGCGAAACACTTGGCATCCTACAGCTGGACCGCCACCGCCGGCGGCGACTGGAACACGGCCTCCGATTGGACGCCGAACGGGCCGCCTGGCGCCACGGACGATGCGATTTTTGCCACCGGCGGCAACAGCTACACCGTCACCGGAGACGCGACTGCGGCCAGTATAAGCGTGGACGCTGATGAGGTGGGCTTCACCGGCGCGCTGGCCATCGACGGCAGCACAGGCCTGGCCGGCACCGACGGCGCCTATGTCGACATCGCCAGCAACGCGTTCGTGACCGATAGCGGGGCGATCGATTTCGCAGACGGCACCTTCCTGGAGGTCGATGGCCTGCTGATCTCGGGCGGCGGCGTGGCCGATGTGGCGCTGGTGACGGGCGCGGGCGCGGGCTGGTCCGCCAGTGCAGCTCTCGCGGTGAACCAGCTTTACGTGACGCAAGGCGCCGTGTTCGCCGGCGACGTGCTGCTGGACGCCGGCGGCACCGTCAACCTGGACACCAGCGCCGGTTTCGGCGGCGGCACGCTCACCCTGGCGGGCAGCGGCACCGTCTACATCGCCGATGCGGTGGGCGCCGCCACCGGCTCCTACGCGCTGTCGGAGACCATCAACGTGGCGGCGGGGCAGATCCTGTCTCTGGCCACCGATCCCGGCGTCTCGGCGAGCGTCAGCGGCGGCATCGCCGGGGCCGGCTCGGTTGCGATCACCAGCGGCGACGTGAGCTTCGCCGCGCCGAACACCTACACTGGCGGCACAAACGTGCTGGATGCCACGCTGACGCTGACCGGCGCGGGCGCCGCGGGCACGGGTGCGATCTTCCTCGACAACGGCATGCTGACGCTGCAGGCGGACAGCACGGGGACGGCCGGCAGTGAAACCGTGGTGGGCGCCGGCGGCATCGACACCGTGGACGACACCGTCTCCGCCCTGTCCGGCAGCCTGCTCGTGTTCGGCTCGCCCAGCGGCACGCTCACCTTCACCGGCGGCGACAATGATGCGACTGTGGTCGGTGGCGCCGGCGTGCTGCAGGCCACGGGTGGGTCCGGCTCCGACGACATCTACGGCGGCTCCAGCGGGCAGGACGTGCTGTTCACCGGAACCGGTCCGACCACGCTCGTCAGCGGCTCTGGCGGTACGCTGACCGCGCTGGGCGGGGCAGCCAACACGCTCGTGGCGGCCGGCGGCAACACCACGCTCGCCGGCGCCAGCGCAGGCGGCAACACCCTGTTCTACACGAGTGGCACGGGGACGACCGTGGTGCAGGCCGGCTCAGGCACCAGCACCGTAGTGGCCAGCGGAGCGGCCAACGCGATCTACGGCGCCACCGGCACGCAGGACGTGTTCCTGTCGGGCAGCGGCGTGACGCAGCTGGATTTCGTCAGCGGGCTCGAGGGCGGCACCAACAACATACTCGGGTTCAGCGCGTCGGACTCGATAGACCTCGCTGGCTACGCGGCCGGAGCGGCGCAGGCCGCATTGGCGTCCGAGACAGTGGCTGGCGGCAATACGGTCCTCAGCCTGTCGGACAACACACACATCGTGCTGTTTGGCTACACAGACGTTACCGCTGCCACTTTTACCTCAACCTGAGTACCGCCTTTTTCTGAGGCAAGCAAAAGGCTTTCGCTCCTGTCGGGGGCTGGCGTATCAGCACCCGACAGGAGGCGTTCAGTGCGGCTGGGCGGCGGTCGCCGGCGCGGGCGCTGCCTGCTGGGCGGCTTGCGCCTTTTTCGCCTGCACGTGCGCCTCGTGATGGCCGACGGCGCAGCCGGCCGCAGCACCCAGCACGCCATGATGGCCGGCCACATGGCCGGCAACACCGCCGACCGCCGCGCCGGACACGCAACCGGCCGCATAGGCCGACAGCGGCGAAGCCAGGAAGACCGCGAGAGCAAGAACGCGAATCGTCATCAGGTGAATCCTCGTTATATCGCGACAGAACGTCATCCGGACCCGACGTTTCCCCATCACCGCCCGTGTTTCTGGTCTTTTTTAAAAAGAACTCTTCCTTGCTCTGCCCTTGACTGCCCCCACCCCAAACCGCATCTGAGGGTCAATCAGGACCACGCCGGTCCGATAAGCAGGGCTCCCACATGTTTCGCCTGTCCAAACTGACCGACTACGCCGTCGTCGTGCTGGTCCGTCTGTCGCGGGACGGCGGCGTGCAGACCTCGCCCGGCATTTCGGCGTCCGTCGGCCTGCCGGAGCCCACTGTCGCCAAGGTGCTCAAGGCGATGACTCTGGGCGGCCTCGTGGTCTCCCAACGCGGTGCGCGCGGCGGCTACCGCCTGGCGCGTCCGCTTTCTGCGATTGCGGTGTCTGACGTGATCGCCGTGATCGACGGGCCTATCGCGCTGACCGCCTGCGTTGAAGGCGGCGGCTGCGAGAGTGGCCATGTCTGCCCGATGCGCGGCCGGTGGGACCCGGTGAACACCGCGATACGCGCCGCGCTCGGCGCCATCAGCCTTGCCGACATGGAAGCCGCCCGCCTGCCGCCAGGCTTCCATCTGCCCACCGTGCCGCCACATGCGGTCTCCGACCACGCCCAGCCTGCCGCTTAAGGAAGTACCCCAGATGCCAGCCATTGCCGAGACCCTGAACACTGTCCAGTCGGTTGCCGATAACGGCTACAAATGGGGTTTTGAGACCGACATCGAGATGGAGTTCGCTCCGCGCGGCCTGAACACCGACATCGTCAGGCTGATTTCCGAGCGCAAGGGCGAGCCGGCCTGGCTGCTGGAGTGGCGCCTGGCCGCGTTTTCCGCCTGGCAGGGCATGGAGGAGCCGGTCTGGGCGCTGCTCAATTACCCCAAGATCGACTACCAGGACTCGTATTATTACGCAGCGCCGAAGAAGAAGGCAGGGCCTGCGTCCTTGGACGAGGTGGATCCCGAGCTGCTGCGCATGTACGAGAAGCTTGGCATTCCGGTCAGCGAGCGCGCGATCCTCGCCGGTGTGGAAGGTGCCGAGGCGCGGCCACCCATGGCGGTGGATGCGGTGTTTGACAGCGTCTCCGTCGCCACCACGTTCCGCAGCACGCTGGCCAAGTCCGGCGTGATCTTCTGCCCGATCAGCGAGGCGGTGCGCGAGCATCCCGAGCTGGTGCGCAAGTACCTGGGCAGCGTCGTGCCGCCGACAGACAACTACTTTGCCGCGCTGAACTCCGCGGTGTTCACCGACGGGAGCTTTGTGTTCATCCCCAAGGGCGTGACCTGCCCGATGGAGCTTTCGACCTATTTCCGCATCAATGCGAAGAACACCGGGCAATTCGAGCGCACGCTGATCGTGTGCGAGGAAGGCGCCTCCGTCAGCTACCTTGAGGGCTGCACGGCGCCGATGCGCGACGAGAACCAGCTGCATGCCGCGGTGGTGGAGTTGGTGGTGCTGGACGACGCGAAGATAAAGTATTCCACGGTACAAAACTGGTATCCGGGCGATGCGCAGGGACGCGGCGGCATCTACAACTTCGTCACCAAGCGCGGCGCGTGCCGCGGCGCGCGCAGCAAGATCAGCTGGACGCAGGTGGAGACGGGCTCGGCCATCACCTGGAAGTATCCCTCCTGCGTGCTGCAGGGCGAGGGCAGCGTGGGCGAGTTCTATTCGGTGGCGCTGACCAACAACCACCAGCAGGCCGACACCGGCACCAAGATGATCCACATCGGCAAGAACACGACCAGCACGATCGTGTCCAAGGGGATCTCCGCCGGGCACTCCAACAACACGTATCGCGGGCTGGTGCGCATCCTGCCAAAAGCGGCCGGGGCGCGGAACCACACGCAATGCGACAGCCTGCTGATCGGCGATTTGTGCGGGGCGCATACGGTGCCTTACATCGAGTGCCGCAACCCGGGTGCTAAGGTGGAACATGAGGCCACCACCTCGAAGATTTCAGAGGACCAGTTGTTCTACTGCCGCCAGCGCGGGCTTTCGCAGGAGGATGCGGTCGGCATGATCGTGAACGGCTTCTGCCGCGAGGTCCTGAAGGAGCTGCCGATGGAGTTCGCGGTGGAAGCGCAGAAGCTGCTGGCTGTTAGCCTTGAAGGGTCTGTGGGCTGATACGATGCTTGAGATCAAGAACCTTCACGCCAGCATAGGCGAAAAGCCGATCCTTCGCGGTATCACGCTGACCGTGCCGGACGGCCAGGTGCACGCGATCATGGGGCCCAACGGCTCGGGCAAGTCCACGTTGTCCTACGTCCTCTCCGGACATTCCGACTTCACGGTGACGGACGGCACCGCGCATTTCGATGGCACCGACCTGCTGGCAATGGAGCCGGAGGCGCGTGCGCAGGCCGGGTTGTTCCTGGCGTTCCAGGCGCCGGTGGAACTGCCCGGCGTGGGCAACGCGAATTTCCTGCGCACCGCGCTGAATGCGGTGCGAAAGGCGCGCGGCGAGCCGGAACTCGATGCCGCGCAGTTCCTCAAGCTGGCACGTGCGGAAGCCAAGCGCCTGCAGATGCCTGACGACATGCTGAAGCGCAACGTAAACGTGGGTTTCTCCGGCGGCGAGAAGAAGCGCAACGAGGTCCTGCAGATGACCATGCTGCAGCCCAAGCTCGCCATACTCGACGAGACCGATAGCGGGCTGGACATCGACGCGCTGAAGATCGTGGGCGATGGCGTGAACGCGCTGCGCTCGCCTGGATTTTCCGCGCTGGTGATCACGCATCACCAGCGTCTGCTGGACCACATCGTGCCTGACGCGGTGCATGTTCTGGCGCACGGCCGCATCGTGCGCAGCGGCGGTGCTGACCTGGCGCGCGCGCTCGAGGCGCAGGGCTATGCGCAGGTGATCGCGGAGGCCGCATGAACGCGGTGACCGCTTCCGCCACCGGGTTCCTCGCCCGTTACGAGGGGCTGACCGGCCGCCTGCCGGGCGACCCGGCGCCGCGGCGCGCGGCGCGTGACATATTGCTGTCGGCCGGCCTGCCGCATCTGCGCGAGGAAGGCTGGCGCTACACCAACCTGGCGCCGCTGGGCGACGCGCGCTTCCACGAGGCCCTGACGGAGGCCTCGGGGTTCACCGGCGACGATGACCTGCCCTCTCTTGGCGGACTGTCCGAACTGCCGCGCCTGGTGTTCGTGCAGGGCCGCTTCAGCAGCGCGCAGTCCGTGCTGCCGGAACTGGCAAGCGTGCGCTCCTTTGCCGCCAATGCGGAGTTCGGCGCGCTGGCCAATCCCGGGCGGGACCGTCTGGTGGCGCTGAACACGATGCTGGCGGAAGACGGCGCCATCATCGAGGTGGCCGAAGGCGTCGATGCAGGCAGCCTCGTTCTGATCAGTGCGGGCCGCGACATTCACGGCACGCCGGTGGCGTTTCACCCGCGCCACAGCATACGGCTTGCCGCCGGCGCCAGGCTGACGCTTGTCGAGATGGCGGTCGGCCACGGGCAGTACCTGCACAACCCTGTCACTGAAATCGTGCTCGGCGAGGGCGCGGCGCTCTCGCACGTCCGGCTGCAGAACGAAGGGCTTGCCGCCTACCACCTGGCTACCGTCTATGCCGACATAGCGGCGCGGGCCACGTATGACAGCTTCACGCTGTGTGCCGGCGCCAGGGTGGCGCGGACCGAACTACTTGTGCGTCTGCATGGCACAGGCGGCCACGCGGCGATAAATGCGGCGCAGCTTTTGCGCGGCGCCCAGCACAGCGATTTCACCACGGTGGTGCGTCACGAGGCGCCGGGCTGTGCGTCCCGCCAGACGGTGAAGCACGTGCTGGCCGGTCGCGCGCGCGGCGTGTTCCAGGGCAAGATAGAAGTGGACCGCTTGGCGCAGAAGACGGACGGCTACCAGATGAACCAGGCTTTGCTGCTCTCACCCGACGCGGAGATAGATTGCAAGCCGCAGCTCGAGATTTTCGCCGATGACGTGAAATGCAGCCATGGCGCGACAGTGGGCGAGCTGGATAGCGAGCAGATGTTCTATCTGGTCAGCCGCGGCATCCCGCAGGCCGAAGCGCGCGCCCTGCTGGTGCAGGCGTTTCTAGGCGAGGCGCTGGACATGGTGGCCGATGAGCCGGCACGGGCGATGCTCGATGATGTGATCTCCTCCTGGTGGGTGCACGAAGGATGAATGCGAATCCGAAACTTGCCGATCTGGCGCCGGCGTTTGACGTGGAGCGCATACGCGCCGATTTCCCGATCCTGTCGCAGCGTGTGCATGGCAAACCGTTCGTGTTCCTGGACAGCGCGGCTTCCGCGCAGAAGCCGCGTGCGGTGATCGGCGCGATGAGCCACGCGATGGAGACGCAGTACGCCAACGTGCATCGCGGGCTGCACTGGATGAGCGAACGCACGTCCGATGCCTACGAGAACGTGCGTGATCAGGTGGCGGCCCTGCTGCATGCCGAGTCGCGCGAGGAAATTGTGTTCACGCGCAACAGCACCGAGGCAATCAACCTTGTGGCGCACAGCTACGGGCGCGGCATACTCAAGCCCGGCCAGGCCGTGCTGATCACCGAAATGGAACACCACGCCAACATCGTGCCGTGGCAGATGCTGCGGGATTCGCACGGGATCGAGCTGCGGGTGGCCGGGATCACCGATTCGGGCGAGCTGGATCTCGCATCATTCGCGAGTCTGCTGGAAGACGGACGGGTGGGTCTGGCTGCGGTCACGCACATGTCCAACGTGCTTGGCACGTACAATCCGATCGCGCGCGTGGCGGCACTCGCACATGCGGCCGGTGCGCAGTTGCTGGTGGATGGCAGCCAGGCGGTGGTGCACCGCACGGTGGACGTGCAGGCCCTGGGTGCCGACTTCTACGTGTTCACCGGGCACAAGCTGTATGGGCCTACGGGCGTGGGCGTGCTGTGGGCGCGGCGCGCTCTGCTCGATGCCATGCCGCCGTTCATGGGCGGCGGTGACATGATCGCGTCCGTCAGTTTCGAACGCTCCATTTGGGCATCCGGGCCTACGAAGTTCGAGGCAGGCACGCCGGCGATCATCGAGGTGATCGGCCTGGGAGCCGCGATCGACTACGTAAGCGCGATCGGGTTCGACGCGATCGCGGCGCATGAGGCGGCGCTGACCGGGCATGCGCTTTCGCGCCTGTCCGCCGTGGACGGGTTGCGGATCGTGGGCCAGGCCAAAGACCGTGGCGGCGTGATCAGCTTCACCCTGGAAGGCGCGCATGCGCATGACGTGGCCACCCTGCTGGACCGCAACGGCATCGCCGTGCGCGCCGGCCGGCACTGTGCGGACCCGCTGATGGCGCGCATGGGGGTGACGAGCACGGCGCGCGCCAGCTTCGGCATCTACACGACTCACGCCGAGATAGACGTGCTGGCGGACACGCTGGTGCGCGTGCGAAGCTTCTTCCAATGAGCCAGTCGCACTCCTTTGACGACGTGCGCGACCTGTATCAGAACATTATCCTGGATAGGGCCCGCAACCCGCGTCACATGCATCGTATGGAACCGTTTGACGCGTGTGCTGCGGGTGAGAACCCGCTCTGCGGCGACCAGGTGGAAGTGCGTGTCCGTTTTGCAGCCGGCACCACGGTCGCCGAAGCCGCGTTCGAGGCGCGCGGCTGTGCCATTTCGATGGCTTCGGCAGACTTGATGGCGGAAGTGGTGCGCGGGCGGGACGCGGCTGCCATGCGCAGCCTGGCTGCCGATTTTGCGGAGTTGGCGCGCAACGGCGTGAGCGGGTCTGCCGACCCTGCCATATCAACCTTGCAGCCATTGTCGGGAGTTTCTGAGTACCGCAGCCGGGTGAAATGCGCGACCCTGCCCTGGTCGGCCCTGATCGCAGCGCTGGATGGCGCCAAGGAGAGTTCTCATGACTGACCCGGAACACACCGCCGCCGTCATCGGAACCTGGACGCCCGAGGGAGAGACGATCGCGTTGCCGGGCGAAACCGCGCTGCTGGATGCGATCGCCACGATATACGATCCGGAAATCCCGGTGAACATCTACGAGCTTGGCCTGATCTATGCCGTGGAGATCAGCGACGCCGGGGCGGTGAAGGTGGAAATGACGCTCACCGCGCCTGGTTGCCCCAGCGCGCAGGAGTTGCCCGTGCAGGTGCGCGAGGCCGTGCTGGCGGTGCCCGGCGTCACCTCGGCGGAGGTGGAGACCGTGTGGGATCCGCCGTGGGATCCGAGCCGAATGTCCGAAGAGGCGCGGCTTGCGCTCAATATGTTCTGAACGGGAACCTCAGCATGGATCAGGATCTTTCCACACAGGCGCCGCGCACGCGACGTGCGCTGCCGCCGTTGCTCACCATGTCCGATGCGGCCGCCGAACGCCTGCGCGCGCTCTACGCGCATGGCGACGGCCGCCTGCTACGCATCAGCGTCAACACGAAGGGCTGCTCCGGCCTGGCTTACGACATGAGCTGGGTGATCGAGCCCGGGCCCGGCGACGAGGTGGTGCGCGACCACGATCTGACGCTGCTGGTGGACCGCAAGGCGAGCCTGTTCCTGATAGGCACAGTGATGGATTATGAGCAGAAATCGCTAAGCGCGGGGTTCACGTTCACCAATCCTAACGAAAAGGGGCGGTGCGGGTGCGGAGAAAGCTTCCACGTTTAAGTAAGAAAGGCCTTCTTTTCCGAAGAAAGAAGCAAAAACTTATACTACCTAGCATTTGCACCAGCCGGCTATGGCTTACAAGCAGGATGCTTTCTAGCGTCGGGGAAGTAAAAGTTTTTGCTTCTTTTTTTCAAAAAAGAAGGCCTTGCTGTCCTTCACCTGAAATCCCGAGTGCTGACCTTAATCCCGCGCACATCCGGCGCCCCGCCATGCTTTGCCTCGTCTCCCCGCCCCGTGCGCGAAACGAACGTATCGCCCCTGTCCCCCACGCTGCGCAGCATTTCCGAGTAGTCCTCCAGCCGGTCCACGATCACGTGGATCACGCTGCCTTCACGCTGCAGCTTGCCGTGACAGGCGACCATTCCCGCTGACAGGATAAGCCGCCGCTGGCGCTCGAACACCGCCGGCCAGATGATGAGGTTTGCGTGGCCGGTCTCATCTTCGATGGTGATGAACATCACGCCCTTGGCGCTGCCTGGCTTCTGCCGCACCAGCACGATGCCGGCGAGGCGTATGCGGCTGCCGTCGCGTGTGTGCGGCAGGTCGGACGCGCGTATCATGCCGTCGGCGGCGAGTTCGGCGCGCAGGAAGCTTAGCGGGTGGCGGCGCAGGGTCAGGCCGAGCGTGCGGTAGTCCTCCACCACTTCGCGGCCAGGCTGCATTGGCGTGATTGCTGTGACGGTCTCGGTGAAATCCTCTTGGCCGGCGAATAGCGGCAGGTCTGTTGTGGCCAGCGCGCGCACGTCCCACAGGGCCTGGCGGCGGCTGATTCCCAGGCAGGCGAAGGCGTCGGCTTCGGCGAGGCGTTCGAGTGCGCCGGGCAGGAGGCGGGTGCGCCGATGCAGGTCCGTCAGGCTTTCGTAGGCACAATTGCGGGTGCTTAGCAGGCGGCCGGAATCTTTTTCCGCCAGGCCTTTAGCCATGCGGAGGCCGAGCCTCACGGCGTGATAGCGCCCGCCAGGTTCCAGCGTGCAGTCCCACCGGCTTTCGTTGATGCTGACGGGGCGGATTTCCACACCGTGCTGGCGCGCGTCGCGCACGATTTGCGCCGGTGCGTAGAAACCCATCGGCTGGGCGTTCAGCAGGGCGCAGGCGAACACGTCCGGGTGGTGGCATTTCACCCAGGAGCTGGCGTAGGCGATCAGCGCGAAACTCGCGGCGTGACTCTCAGGAAAGCCGTAGCTGCCGAAGCCTTCGATCTGCTTGAAGATGCGTTCGGCGAACTCGCGCGAATAGTTTCGGGCGACCATGCCTTCGATCAGCTCGGTGTGGAATTTGTTGACGCCGCCTGTGACCTTGAAGGTGGCCATCGCGCGGCGCAGCTGGTCGGCCTGCATGGCGGTGAAGCCGGCGCACACCATGGCCACCTGCATCGCCTGTTCCTGGAACAGCGGCACGCCCAAGGTTTTTCCCAGGACTGCGCGCAGTTCTTCGGTCGGCAGGTCGGCTTTTTCCAAACCGTCGCGCCGACGCAGATAGGGGTGCACCATGTCGCCCTGTATCGGGCCTGGGCGGACGATGGCCACCTGTATCGTCAGGTCATACAGCTCTTTCGGTTTCATGCGCGGCAGCATGGACATCTGGGCGCGGCTTTCGATCTGGAACACGCCTATCGTGTCCGCGCGCTGGATCATCCTGTATGTTTCGGCATCTTCCGTGGGCACGTCCGCCATGGTTTCCAGTTTGATACCGCGGTGTTCGGCCAGCAGGTCGAACGCGCGGCGCATGCAGCCGAGCATTCCCAGGCCCAGCACATCGACTTTCATGAACTGCAGGTAGTCGATGTCGTCCTTGTCCCACTCGATCACCTGGCGGTCATCCATGGCGGCCGGTTCGATCGGCACCAGGGTGTCCAGGCGGTCCTGCGTCAGCACGAAACCGCCCGGGTGCTGCGAGAGGTGGCGGGGGAAGTTGATCAGCTCGCGGGCGATCTCCAGCGTCATGCGCAGGCGGCGGTCGGATACGTTCAGGTGCAAAGCTTCGGCGTGCTCCTCGTCCACGCCGTCGCTGCTCCAGCCCCACACCTGGCCGGCGAGTGCGGCGGTCACGTCCTCGGTCAGGCCCAGGACCTTTCCCACCTCGCGTACCGCGCCGCGTGAGCGGTAGCGCGCGACGGTGGCGCACAGGGCGGCGCGGTCACGGCCGTAGGTCTCGTAGATCCATTGTATGACCTCCTCGCGGCGCTCGTGCTCGAAATCCACGTCGATGTCGGGCGGCTCGCGCCTGACGCCGCTCAGGAAACGTTCGAACAGCAGGTTGGACTGGATCGGATCGATGGCGGTTATGCCAAGCACGTAGCAGACGGCCGAGTTTGCGGCACTGCCGCGGCCCTGGCACAATATACCGCGCGACCTGGCGAAATTGACGATGTTGTAGACGGTGAGGAAATACGGCGCGTAGCGCATCTCCGCAACGAGGGCGAGTTCACGCCTGATCTGCGCGGCAACCTTCTCCGGCACACAACCGAACTTGCTTGCGGCACCCTGCCATGTCAGGCGCTCGAGCCGCTCCTGCGCGCCCTCGCCCGCCTCGATTTCATGCGGGTACTGGTAGCACAGTTCGCGGAGATTGAATCTACACTGCTCGGCGATTTGCGATGAGCGTGCCACAGCTTCGGGATAGGCGGCAAACAGCCTTGCCATCTCCTCGGGCGCCTTTAAGTGGCGTTCGGCGAAACGGCTGCGGCGAAAGCCGGAATCGTCTATCGTGCAGCCCTCGCGTATGCACGTGACCACATCCTGCAACACCCGCCGGCGCGGATCGTGATACAACACGTCGTTCGTCACCACTGTCGGCACGCGCATGGTCTGCGCCAGTTGGGACAGCCTGTGCAGGCGCAGCGAATCACCAGGGCGGCGCTGCAAACTCAGCGAAAGGTAGGCGCGGTCCTTGAACGACGCAGTCAGACGCGACAGGTTTGCGCGCAGATCCTCATCCGCCTCATCTGCAAGCAGGATCGCGATCTGCCCCTCGCCCTGCGCGACCAGATCGCTCCACTCCAGCCGGCACGCCCCCTTGCCGGCGCGGCCCTTGCCGATGCTGAGCAACCGGCACAGGCGCGCATAGGCGGCGCGGTCCGTCGGATATACCAGCACGGCGGTGCCGCATTCGAGGTCCAGCCGGCAGCCTATGATCAGCCGTATGCCGGCCTCGTCCGCCCGCTGGTGCGCGCGCGCTATGCCGGCCAGCGAGTTGCGGTCGGTGATGGCGATCGCGCTGTATTCGAACAGCTTGGCTTGCGCCAGCAGCTCTTCCACGTGGGAGGCGCCGCGCAGGAAGGAGTAGTTGGAGGTTACTTGGAGTTCTGTGTACATCAGCAGAAAGCAAGCAGTTCTTTTTTGAAAAAAAGAACCAAAAAACTTTTGCTCCGCTGTCGCGAACCTGTCCTGTGAGTCCGCGACAGCGCAGTTAAAGTTTTTTGCTTCTTTTTTCAAAAAAGAAGGCCTTTCTCACCCAAACATGCCATGCAAAAACCAACTCAAATCCCCGGTAACCGTAGCCTCCCCATCCCCCCTACGGAACAACCAGAACCGCTGCCCCGCCTCGTCCTCCACGGCGAAATAATCCCGCACGGCCCAGATCTCCGCCTCATCGCGCCACCACTCGCCGAACACCCGCTCCGGCCCGTCGGCACGCTTCACGCGGTGCGCGCGCTTGCGCCAGGTGAACATGGCCGGCGCGTGGTCCGGCAACAGGGCCATCGCCTCGATGCGCCTGGGCGGGGAGAACAGACGCGGCGGCCGCGGCAGGCGGTCCGGCCAGTCCGCACCCTCGGCGCGCGACAGCGGTGCGATGGCGCGCACGCTGCGCTCGGGGACGTCGCTTTCCACCGGCGCGGTGCGGAACACCGCGTGCTCGCCCAGGCGGTTGAGCAGGGCATCCACCAGGCCGGACAGGTCTGGGCCGCTGGCCTCCGCACAGAGTTCGCTCAGCGTCTGGCGGGCGTCCAGGCGGGCGGTCAGGGATGCGGTCAGCATCATCGCCTCTATGCCGAAGCCGGGGTCTATCGTCTCCAGGCGCGGCTGCAGCAGGCGGACCAGGTGGGCGGCGTCCCGCGTGGCAGCGGCGGTGCCTATGCGTATCGCCTGGGCGGCGCCGTCCACGCGGTGGAACACCAGGTCCAGGCGGGAGGCGCCCAGGCCCCGCCTGGCCAGCTTGGCGCACAGGCTTTCGACCAGCAGGACGGTGGCGCGCGCCAGATCGTCCGGCGTGGCGATAGGTTCGGGGAAGCCCTGGCGGGCGCGCGGCAGGCCGGGATCGGGTGCGGGCTCTATCGGCTCGGGTATGGCGCCGGTGGCCTGGTCCAGTCGCTTCAGCACCGTGGCGCCGAAGCGTTTGGCCAGCGGGGCGCGCGGGGCGGCCAAGAGCTGGCCCACCGTGTCGAAACCCAGGGTGCGCAGGGCCTGCACCGTATCGGGCTCCAGGCGCAGCGCGGCGGTCGGCAGCTTTGCCAGTGCCGCGCGCACGCCGCCTGGCGGGGCCACGCAAAGCGGATCGCGCCCGTAGCGGGC
>CAHJWU010000024.1 GCA_903643085.1 Rhodospirillales bacterium | reverse complement strand
AGGCTGCAGCCCAGCCCGCGCGCGCCGCGCCCGGTGATCACCAGCGGCCGCTCGGCCGACCAGAGCGCATCGGCCGCCTCCTGCGCCAGCGCCGGGGAGGGTGCGGACGAGCGTGGGATGGCCGGGCGCAGCCACTCGTCCAGGATCATCGCCTGCGGGACGGTCAGGCGCAGCACGTCGGTGGGTATCTCGATATAGACGGGGCCGGGTTCGCCGGCATCGCCCATGGCGCGCGCCACCGCCTCGTCCAGCTCGCGTATCACCTGGTCGGCCACGCGCGCGGTGCGCGACACGCGGGTGACCGGCCGCAATATCTCCACATGCGCGACATCCTGCAGCGGTCCCATGTTCATCTGCGGGCGCGGCGGGCAACCGCCGATCAGCAGCACCGGGATGCGCGCCAGAAAGGCGTTCGCGACGGCGCTGACCGTGTTGGTGACACCGGGCCCGGCTGTCACCATCGCCACACCCAGGCCGCCCGTCAGCTCCGCATGGGCATGGGCCATGTGCACGGCCGCCCCTTCGTCACGCACGTCGATGATGCGTATGCCGAGCTGGGCGGCAAAGTCCCAGATCGGCTGGATGTGGCCACCCTGCAGGCCGAAGATGCGATCGACCCCCCGCGCGGCGAGAAATCTCGCGATCTGGGCCGCACAGCTCTGGTCGAGGGCGCCCAGACTGGGCAGCCCGTCTTGACTGTCAAGCATCAGGTTCAGTCCTATTCTGACTGGCGAGAGCGCCTTCGCTTCTGGGAAGACCCGTCGCCACTTAGAAGACGTAGTAGATCTTGAAATACGCCGCGTCGGTGAACGTCGTGTTGTGGCCTTCGACACCGCGTGAATAGCGGACGGCGAAACCGGCCTTTTCGGAGAGCTTGACGTTGATGCCGCCGCCCAGCGCGGTTTCACGCGTGCCGGACGATGGAACCTCGGCGCCGGTGTTGTCGTCGTAGTTCGAATTGGCGCTGGTCCAGTCGACAGACACGAACGGTTCAACGATCGGGTTGACCTTCCAGCCGGCACGCAGATTGAGGTGAAACACGTTGCCTTGGTCGACCGCCGGACGATTGTCGACATGCTGGGTCGTCCGGAAGACGATGCCGAGATCGCCGGTCACGTCGAAATGCTTGAACTGGTAGTCGAACAGGAAGCTCGAGAGGTTGTTCCAGGTTTGTCCGATCGTCAGCTTGCCTGTCGAATCAGGCGCCTGGCCGAAGCTCTGAACACCGAACGTGCTGTTCTTGTCCGGCTTCGTCCAGAGCGCGAAGCCGAAGATCGTGCCGGCCAGCCCACTGACATGCGGCGACGAGTCGCTCACATAAACCTCCGGCTCGATGACCTCCGCGGCGATGCCCAGGTTCGGGATGCTCTTGAAATCGAAGAAATAGACATACTTCGTCAGGCCTTCATACAGCGCGCCGCCAGCGCCCTTGTCGATGTGCCCCTGCTCGTTCCAGAATTTGCTGCTGCTGTTGATCTCGCCATACTGCACGATGGCGTTGAACGGCTCGTAATTGACCGGCAGCTCGTATTCATGCGGTCCGATGACAGCGAACGTGATGTCCGCGGCGGCTGCACTACCAGACACCAGGACGATACTGGCCGCGAGACATGAGGGCAAGAGCCTGCATGCGAGTCCGGTGAAACCCATTACGAACAACCTCCCAGGAACGTTTTATTGATCGTTGTTATCAGACGTTGCGTCTAAGCAAGGTATGTATTTTCAAGCCGGCTAGCATATCACTCAAGACTGTAGGCCTACGCTCACCCTATACTTAAACTATAGTATAGAACGCGAGATCGTGCGCGATGCAGCCCACGAAGATACTGACCGGTTCGTAATCAGTGCTGTGTAGTTTCGACATGCTCTGGACGTTTGATTGCTCGGGTCTTGCGCCCGTAACTTGGTAATATCACCTTACCAGCGGTGTCAACGTGGTTTTTTGCGTGTGGGAAAGATTGTCGTAGAACCGGTGCCGCCGATCATGAGTGGGACGATGGCCGAGGCCGAGAAGAAGACGACCAGGAGCGTAGCCGGTCACATAGAGGCGCTGGTCCGGGAAGGCGCCTTGCGGCCCGATGACGTGCTGCTCTCCGAGCGCGACCTCGCCGAACGCCTCAACGTCTCCCGGCCCACTATACGAGAGGCGATCAGCTCGCTGACGCGCCGTGGCGTGCTGATCAGCGAACCCGGAGCCAGGACCATAGTGGCAAATACGGCAACCTCGATTACCGACCCGCTTCTCAGCCTGCTGGCATCGGGTGGCGAGACGACATTCGACTACATCAAGTTCCGGGAGATCTGTGACGCCGCCGCAGCCGCGCTTGCCGCACGCCACGCGACGACCGTCGACCTCGACAACATCAGCAAGGCTCTGTCACGTATAGAGCTGGAGCATGCCAACCGGGACCCTGCCGACGAGGCGGAAGCCGACCTTGAATTCCACATGGCGATCTACGAGGCGGCGCACAATGTCGTCCTGCTGCACGTGATGCGCGCGTTGATCGGCATGTTGCGGTCAGGAATGTTCTACGGACGCAGCAAGCTGTATGGACGCCCCGAGATACGCGATGCCTTCCTCAAGCAGCATCAGGCGATACACGCCGCCATCGCCAGCCGGGATGCGGAAGCTGCGTCGGCCGTCGCGACGTTGCACCTGCAATTCGTCGACAACGCGCTGCGGGAGGTATTGGCGGCCGACAAGCGCCTCGGGGTAGCGCTCAGGCGAGCGGGTGCGGATGGCGGCAACCTCTCAAGCTCACGCAAACGGAAATAGCGCCTCCGCGCCGCCCTCAACTGCCCGATGTCACCGGACACGGGCCTGTGGCGCGCAGCATGGACCTGACGGGACACGCCGCCGCGCCGTCCTCGCCAAACCACCAAGGCCGATCGTAGTGTTCGCAGACTCTCGCGCACAATCATGACTCGACTGCCGTTGCCGGTGCATCGCCGCGGGCTGCTGCCCAAAGATCCGGCGAGGACGCCTCTTCCGAAGCGATGCGCCCCACGCCTGCCGCCGCCCGCACGTGGCTGCCGACACAGGCCGCCACGGCAAAAAGGAAGTAAATCATCGGCTGAAACGCAACTCCGATGAACGCCCCGCAGATCATGAAACTGACAAGCGACACCTGCAGGGCACGCGACAGGTCTGCGGCCCAGCGCAGGTCATGTCTGCCTCGCGCTATCTTTGCCGCACGCTGCAGGATGTACAGCGTGTACAGCGCGATGAACAGGAAAAGTCCCAAGCCGAAATAGCCCTGTTCCCCGAGAACCTCGAAATAGATGCTATGGAATGCAACGCCGTTCCTCGTCAGCCCGGGCTGCCCGCCTTGGCCCGGAAACGTGATCGTGTCGATCATGAAGCTGTTGAAGCCGCCGCCGAGCGGATGATTGCTGACGTAGTCCATGGTCCATCTCCAGACGAGGATGCGGCCCAGGGCTGACGTCTCGTTGTTGTAGTCGTTGATCGTGGAAATGCGGCTTGTCCAGGCGTCGGAGGTGGTCAGGGCGATGACTACCGCTACACCCCCGCCCCCAACACCGTAAAGCAGCTTACGGCGGGCACGCAGCCAGAGGCCGGCGCCCATCACCGCCATGCCTACGAGGCCAGTCCGCTCGTAGGTGCCGATGGCCGTCGCCACGGCGCAGGCGACCAGCACGAAATAGCCGTTCCTGAGAAGATGCACTTTGGGAAGCAGCAGACTGTGCTCGCGTAAGAACAGGAGGATCGGGACGAGCATGACAGTCACGGCACACAACGTGCTGCCCTCCGCCAGAAGGGAGTTTCCCCCCACCACGCCGATCGTCCGGCCGTAGCCTCCGCCGCCCAGCATCGTCTTTATCCCGCCCGGGACATAATGAACAGCGAGCGCAAACACGTAGATCTGGAGTGCTGCCTCGATTTGCACTCTGGAACGGAAAACAAGTGGCATGAAGGCGGCGAAACAGAGCGTCTTGAACGCCGGGTTCCACTTCTCCCATGCAGGTCCGGGAAGTTCAGCCCACAGCGCCGTTGACAGCGTGATCCAGACAGCGAACGCGAGGAGGAGCCAGCTGGTCAGGGGAGGTGCGGTTTTCCGGTGATCGGCCACGGCGTAACTTCCGATCGCCAGTATCGCCACTATCATGGAGGCCGGTATCAGCCCAAGCATCTCGGGAGCGATGGTCTGCGGACTGAACGTGTCCACCCAGATGTAGGCGAGGCTGAACAGGAACGGAGCAGCAAGGCCCATCGCCAGCATCGCGAGATAGATCAGGGCGACGTAGACATCACGCATGCTGCTTCACCAGAACTCCGCCTCCGTACCGGACCGCCCGTCCCAGGCTGGCTTCCAGGGCGGGCTGCCGTCTGACTTCTCTGCTGATTGCGGCGGGTGGTCGGTCTTATCCAGGTCGGTGGCCTGGCCCAGCCCCTCGCGGTCGGCACGCGCTGCCCGAAGCATGAAGAAAAGACAGGCCAAGGTGCTGAAAAGTATCGCTACGGTGTCGACCATCTCTCATGCGCTCACGGGCGCCAGCGTCGCCCTTGACAGGCGGTCGTCTCCGATCAGGGCGCGAATTCGCTTCTGGCTCGGAATCTCGACCAGGTAGTGGAGGAGCGCTGTGGAGACGAGGACGGCAGCGATGTAGGCGGGGAAAACTGCCTGTGGCGGAACGCCAGGTCTCACCAGCGTCAGTTTCACGATGTCCTTTACGAGGTAGTGTGAGATGTAGGTCGCGTAGGACGCCTCTCCCAGCCACTGAAGCCAGCGCATACGTAAGGGCGATGACCAGTATGCCGAATCTGAAGACGTCAGGATGATCAATCCCGCGAACAGGATCGGCACAGCGTCATAGTCCGGCAGTCCCGACTGTGTCTCGAAGACGAGCGCAACGAGACATGCGGTGAATACCGCGGCGGAGGCCAGCGCGCCCGTGGTGGACCGGGCCAGTGCGCTTACGCAAACGCCCATCGAGAACTCAGACAGGCAGCGGAGGACGCAGTAGCTCGGCTTCATCCAGCCGATACCTGGTGCTCCCATGGCAGCGCTGGCGCAGGCAAACCCGGCTGCCAGCATGAGGATCGCCGAGAGCTGCCGCCACGGCGACCGGTCGTCGTCCGGAAGAAGCCTGAATACGAACGGAAAGAGAAGGTAGGCCAGCCATTCCGTGCTGACGGACCAGGCCGGAACGTTGAGTGCCGCCTCATGCGTCAGGCCCCAACTCTGGATGAGCCCGAAGCTCAGCAGCGCGTAGCTCCAGTCCGGATGACCTGCCCCGCCGGCTTGCGGACGTGATGCAAGGGCCATCTCGAGCGTCATGAACGCCAGGAGAACGACCGCGTGAAGCGGGTAGATGCGGCTGAGACGCAACCCTAGAAAGACGAGATAGCGGGACGGGCGCAAGCTTTGTCTGAACCAGGCGCCGTAGCTTCGCGACATGACGTAACCGGAAAGAACGAAAAAGAGGTCCACCGCCAGGTTTCCGTGGTCGGCCGCCAGGGAGATGTAGCTTGTCTTCGCGGCCGGCAGGTATTCGCGGAAATGGTACACGACAACCAGCCAGGACGCCAACGCCCGGATACCGGTCAACGTGCGAGCCGGTGTGGTAACCCGTTGACGACTGGTAACCATCAAGGCTGAGAATTTCCCTCGCTCTGCGTGGCACACCGGCCCGACCAGCGCAGCCATCCAGGGCGTGAGACTTCAGGCTCGGCTCACTGCGATGGCGGCCCGCACAGAGCCCCGGCTATACGCCATTGCGTATGCGGAAAGCTAGTGAAGATACATCCCGGCCAACCGGCACCGGTCAGATCGAGCGGCTTACCACCTCTTTCATGATCTCGCTTGTGCCACCGAAGATGCGCGTCACCCGCGCGTCCCGCCACAGCCGCGCCACCATGTATTCGTTCATGTAGCCGGCGCTGCCATGCAGCTGCAGGGCCCCATCGATGACCCGGCCCTGCATCTCGGTGTGCCACAGCTTGGCGGCGGAGGCCTCCGCAGTCGTGAGCTTGCCTGTATGTGGCGCTGCAACGCCCAGTCCAGATGCGCCCATCCAACCTGCAACTGCGTCTTCAGGTCGGCAAGCGTGAACTTCGTGTCCTGGAAGTCGAACACCGTCTTGCCAGAGGCCCGCCTGTCCTTGACGAACGTGACGGCCTCGTCGAACGCGCGCTGGGCTGCGGCATGCGCCTGAATGGCGATGGACAGACGTTCCTGGGGACGGCGCGCAAGTCTGGTCTGGCCGGTGGCATGGTCGCCGGCAGAAAGTCACGCTGTATGATGTCGCCGGCCGGATCGCCAGCATAACGCTGGACCGGCCGGACAGATCGAACGCGTTCGCGCCGCCGGTCTTCAAGGCGCCGGTCTCCACGGCGCCGGAACGTAGGACGGGCGGACGTATCGCACGCGCCGACAAAGCGCTGGCGGGCAACCTGATCCGTTGCGCGCCTGTGCGGATAAGAACCGCCTCCGCGTCTATGCCAGGTCGAGGCGAACGCGCCTGACAAGCCGCCGTTTGCCCATTGACGTGCTGCGTTCCCGACGGCAGCACGCAGGCAACTTACCGGCTTTGCACGCCCGGCAGGCGGTCGAAGAAATCCTGTTCGTAGGCGCTGTCCGGAGCTGACCGGACTGCCTTGTCCAGCGCGTATGCGTCCGGTCCAACCAGGATACGCCATCTGCCAGCCTGAACACCGTCAAGGATGATCTCGGCGGCTTGCCCGGGTGTGAGCCCCTTGTTGCGGAAAGCTTCCGCGCGCTGCAAGAGCTCCGGACCCAAGGGGTCGCCGTCGCCCGAGGAAAATTCCGCGATCGTGTTATGGACGATGGAGGTGCCGATATGGCCAGGCATCACGAGACTGACGGCAACATGGGGCGCATGCTTGCGCAAGTCTCCGACGAGGGCCTCGGTAAAGCCTTTCACGGCGAACTTCGCCGCACTGTAAGCTGTATGCGGTGTCTCGGGCCCGAGAGAAGCCCAGAACCCGTTGACCGAGCTTATGTTGATGAGATGTGCTTCCGGTGCGCGCATCAGGCTGGCGAGAAAGACGCGTGTGGCGCGGTAGACGCCGCCCCAACAGATGTCGAAGGTCCGTTCCCACTCCTGCCGCGGGCTGGCCACGAAGCTCCCGCCGCCGCCCACGCCGGCGTTGTTGAACAGCAGGTGCACGTGGTCAATCTGGTGGCGTCTTTCGGTGTCCGTCCGGAACGCAAGAAGTTGCTCCTCGTCGGCGACGTCCGCGAGGAACGCCGTCACCACCACGCCATCAGGAGCTGCCGCCAGCGCCAGATCACGCGTCTCGGTGAGGGTGGCGCTGCGAACGTCGCAGATGGCGACGCTGCAGCCCGATCCGGCAAGCTGGCACGCCAAAGCTCGGCCAATGCCGCTTCCGCCGCCGGTGATGACGGCAATCTTGCCTGTGAATTCGCGCACGAATTCTCCTCCCGGTTGCGAACGGCCGTGTGCCTGAACCGGCACGGGCGCTGGTCAGCCGCTCGATCGTGCCCTCCAAGGTCGCCTGGCACCGACGCTGATTACGCTGCGCGCGGAGACCGTACGGTTCAGCATGGTCGAGGAGGCGCAGTTGCGTCCTGCGCGGCGTGGTCGGACGTCTCCGCCGGCACATCGAACAGGCCGTCGTACAGAGTCGAAGAATACATCCGGACCGCGTCACCGCCCGGCAAGGCGCCAGCCCACTCACGCAGGTCGTAGGCTGCATTGAGTGTGGACAGCAACACCTGGCTGGTGATCGTCGGATCGACCGGCCGGATGGAGCCATCGATGATTCCGTCCATCAGCATGCCGGCAAAGCGCAGTGCCAGGCGGTTGGAGCGCTCGACAACCCGGGTGCGAAGTTCGCTGGGCAGGGCTTGCAGCGCCGTGGTCCGCAGGAGCGGCCATTCGCCGGCAAACTGCACGTCGAGCAACATCGATACGCAGGCGGCGAGCTGCTGCCACTGGCTGCCGCCCGACCGCAACGCCAGGCGTTGCGCGCGGGCGATGCGCTGGTAGCTGCGGCGGAAGCATTCGAGCACCAGCTCGTCCTTCGCGTCGAGATGGTGGTAGAAACTGCCTTTCGTCACGTTGAGTTCGGCCACGACGCGATCGACGGAGGCGCCACGGTATCCCCGCTCGTTGACCAGCCGGGTGGCAGCGCGAAGGAAATTACCGCGGCTGCTGTCCACCTCCAGGTCGCGCAGGCTGTCGAGGGGCGCGCGGGGTACCTCCATCGACAGGTCCTTTCCTTGCGATATCCCGTTCGACAGCAGATCGAACAACCGGAGACGCACACGATCGAAGTCGCTTACGGAGTAGTGGTGCAGCCATGCCGGAAGCCAGAAGACGGTTTCGGTCAGCATCTGCGCCCGCGCGGCATACAACGCCAGCCGTGCTGGGTCGTCGAGCGGGCCGAAGAAGGCGCAGATGCGGCGGAAGATCGCCGCGTACTGCTTCACCAGCGGCGCGCGGATCGCCTCGTCAAGGGTCCTGATGTCGGACAACACCGCGAGATCGCGCTCTTCGCCGCGCAGGACACGCGCGCGCAGGTCAAAAAAGAGATGCAGGAAAATCGCCACCCGCGTGCGCGGGTCAGGCGCCGCACCGGCCTCTGTCGCCATCGCTGCGAGCCGTCCGAGCGTGTGCTCGAACACCGCGGCGGCGAGTTGCTCCTTCAGGCGGAAATAGTAGGTGATGCTTGTCGTGGTCAGATGGACGGACCGGGCGACCTCGGCGAAGGTCATCCCCCTCAGCCCGCGCTGGTTGAGCAACACGGTCGCCGCGTCGAGGATCAGGTCGCGCTTGCGCTGGAAACCCGCCGAGCCCTCGCGCCTGCCGGCCCGGCGTGACGCCGTCATGGCCATCGGATCGGCGTTGCTGGTGCGCGGCATGCTGGACGGATATGCCCCAGACGTCAGGCAAAAGCCAACACCGGACGTCGCATCGTCGCGGCCGGCGCCGCCGCTTTCCACAATGCCTGGTCGAACGGGCGGTATGGCCGGCAGGCCGCGAGAGCCGGGCGGCACCGCCGAGCTATGTCCGACCACCTGTCTTCCGACGCGGAGCATTACACAAACGGGCAAATCGGCCGGCCTTGCGCAACACCCGACGGCTTTCATCACAGCGCCGGCGCCGGCAATTGCCCCCATTTCGAAAATAAGGTATGCCGGTTCGGATAGCTGCGGAGCGACAAGGGATGAACGGCGAACCGGCCGGCTTGGAGGGGCAAACCAGCGCTGCGCCCGGCTTTGATCCGGCGGAGTTGCGCGCGAAGTATCGGCGCGAGCGGGACAAGAGGCTGCGCGAGGACGGCATCGGCCAGTACACGGCAATATGCGGTGACCTCGCGCGCTTCCTTGACGATCCCCAGGCCGGGGGCGTGGCCAAGCGGGAGCCTTTGACGGACGAGGTCGAGGTGCTGGTGGTCGGCGGCGGGTTCGGCGGCCTGCTCGCGGGCGCGCGCCTGCGTCAGGCCGGCGTGCAGGACGTCAGGATCATCGACAAGGCGGGCGATTTCGGCGGCACCTGGTACTGGAACCGCTACCCCGGCGCCGCTTGCGACATCGAGAGCTACGTCTATCTGCCGCTGCTCGAGGAGACCGGCTTCGTGCCGACGCAGAAATACGCGGCGGGGCAGGAGATCCTCGACTACAGCCGGCAACTCGCCCGCCACTTCGATCTGGACCGGTCGGCGATCCTGCAGACCGAGGTGATCGACCTGCGCTGGGACGAACAGGCGCGGCGGTGGATCGCGGCGACGAACCGCGGCGACGCACTGCGCGCGCGCTTCGTCGTCATGTCGGCGGGGCCGCTGCACCGGCTGAAGCTGCCTGGCATCGCGGGTCTCCCGGACTTCCGGGGGCATAGCTTCCACACGAGCCGGTGGGACTACGCCTACACAAAGGGTGACGCGTCTGGCGCGCTGACCGGGCTCGCGGACAAGCGCGTGGGCATCATCGGCACCGGTGCCACCGCCGTGCAATGCGTGCCCCACCTCGCGGCGTGGGCGAAGCACCTCTACGTGTTCCAGCGCACGCCATCCTCGATCGACGTGCGCAACAACAAGCCCACCGATGCCTCCTGGGCGTCCAGCCTTCGGCCCGGCTGGCAGCAGAACCGGATGGACAATTTCAACATCCTGGTCTCCGGCGGCCACCAGGACGAGGATCTGGTCGCCGACGGCTGGACGGACATCATCCGCTCGCTGGGCGGCCTCGCCCGGGCGCGCGCCGTGTCCAGCAGCGCCGATACCGGACCCGCCGAGCTGGTGCAACTCGCCGATTTCCGGAAGATGGAGCAGGTGCGCGCGCGGGTGGACCAGATCGTGTCCGACCCGGCGACCGCCGAAGCGCTGAAGCCGTACTACAACCAGTTCTGCAAGCGCCCGTGCTTCCACGACGAATACCTGCAGGCCTTCAACCGCTCCAACGTCACTCTGGTGGAGACGCAAGGCCGTGGGGTCGAACGCATAACCCCGGACGGCGTGGTCGTCGGCGGCACCGCGTACCCGCTCGACTGCCTCATTTTCGCCACCGGCTTCGAGGTTTCCACCGGCTACACCCAGCGCGCAGGCACCAACCTTACCGGGCGCGGCGGCGTGGGCCTGATGGAGAAATGGGCGGACGGCATGCTGTCGTTACACGGAATGCACGTGCCTGGCTTTCCGAACTGTTACATCCTGGGTACCCCGCAGGCCGGTTTCACCGCCAGCTATCCGCACGCGCTGAACGAACAGTCCAAGCACGTCGCCTACGTCATCGCGCAGACGCAGCGTGCGGGTGCCACGACGGCGGAGGCGACCGAGACGGCGGCGCTGGCCTGGCGGCAAACCATCCTGAATCTTGCCGTGGATCGCAGGAAGTTCCTAGAGGAGTGCACGCCCGGCTACTACAACAGCGAGGGCAAGATCTCGCCGTTGGCTGCCAGCTACGCACCCTACGGCGCCGGCTCGATGGCGTATTTCCGGGTGCTGCAGGATTGGCGAAGCCGCGGTGATATGCAGGGTATGGCGTTACAGCAGGCGAACTGACGGGCAAAGCAAGCGGTTCTTTTTAGAACAGATCCAAAAAGGGCGCACGCTGCAAAAACCTCCGCGACAGCAGGACCAAAAGTCTTTTGCTTCTTTTCTTCAGAAAAGAAGGCCTTGCTTGCTGTCTTATAAGCCACAGGCACAAAACAAGAGGCCGACATGGATTTCACGCTTTCCGAACGCGAAACGCACTTCCGCGACCTGGTCAGGACGTTCATAGACGAGCGCATCAGGCCGCGTCACGCCGACTACATCGCACAGCTGCAGGAGGGCGACCGCTGGAAGGTGCTGCCGGTCATCGAGGAGTTGAAACCGGCCGCGCGCGAGGCGGGGCTGTGGAACCTGTTCATGCCGCCGCACTCCGGCCACGCCCAGGTCGATGACAGTTTCGCGTTCGAGGGCACCCAGCTCAGCAACCTCGAATACGCGCTCTGCGCCGAGGAGATGGGCCGGCTCGGCTGGTCGGCGGAGGTGTTCAACTGTTCCGCGCCTGACACCGGCAACATGGAGGTGCTGCACCGCTACGGCACGCGCGCGCAGAAGGACCGCTGGCTGAAACCGCTGATGGAGGGCGAGATCCGCTCCGCCTTTTTGATGACGGAGCCGGACGTCGCGTCCTCGGACGCCACCAACATACAGACCTCCATCGTGCGCTGCGGCGGCGAGTACGTGATCAACGGCCGTAAATGGTGGTCCTCTGGCACCGGTGACCCGCGCTGCAGGATCGCCATCGTGATGGGCAAGTCCGACCCTGGCGGCTCGCGTCACGGCAGCCAGAGCCAGGTGCTGGTGCCGCTGGACGCGCCCGGTGTCAGCATCAGGCGCATGCTGTCGGTCTACGGCTACGACCACGCGCCGCACGGCCATGGCGAGGTGGTGCTGGAAGATGTTCGCGTACCGGCGGAAAGCATCATCCTCGGCGAGGGCCGCGGCTTCGAGATCGCCCAAGGCCGGCTCGGGCCGGGACGCATCCACCACTGCATGCGCACCATCGGCGTGGCCGAAGTGGCGCTGGAGGCGATGGCCAAACGTCTCGTCTCACGCATCGCTTTCGGCAAACGCATCTCGGACCACAGCGTGTGGGAGGAACGCATCGCACGCGCCCGCATAGACATCGAGATGAGCCGGCTGCTCTGCCTCAAGGCGGCCGACATGATGGACCGCGCCGGCAACAAATCCGCGCGCAACGAGATCGCGATGATCAAGGTCCAGGCGCCGGCCATGGCGCTGAAGATACTCGACGACGCAGTGCAGGCGCATGGCGGCGGCGGCGTGTCGGGCGACCACGGGCTCGCGCATGCCTGGGCCGGCATACGCACGCTGCGCCTGGCGGACGGGCCGGACGAGGTGCATGAGCGGTCCATCGCGCGCGCCGAGTTCGGCAAGTATCAGGAGTATAAGGCGGAGCGGCCGAATCGAGAGACGCAGGCGGTGGCGATGTAGCAGGCAAGGCCTTCTTTTTTGAAAAAAGAAGCAAAAAACTTTTATTCCCCCGACGATGCAAGGCGCGCGCTTTCCGTAGAGCACCGTCTGCTGCTGCAAGGTATATTTTCGTTTAGGATACGGCTTTCAAGCTGACCATCAAAGAAGCAAGCAAACTTTTGTCAAAGCAAAAAGCTTTGCCAGGCGCCGTCGCGAACCTTTCCCACAAACCCGCGACAGCGGAGTCAAAGTTTTTTGGTTCTTTTTTTCAAAAAAGAACTGCTTGCTTCCCGTAACGCTCTGCCGCCAAGCCTAGTAACCCGCCAGCCGCGCCAGCCGGTCCGCGTGGTAATCCGTGTCGCCGAACATCTCGGCCGCCACGCGCTGGCGCTTCATGTAGAAGCCCACGTCGTACTCGTCCGTCATGCCCATCCCGCCATGCATCTGCACGCCTTCCTGCACCGAAAGCGCGGTCGCCAGGCCGGCCATCGCCTTGGCCACCGCCACCGCGCGCTCGGCCGCCGCGTCACCCGCGTCCAGCAATTGCTGCGCCTTCAACACCGCGGCGCGCGCCACCTCCATCTCTGCGTAGAGATGCGCTGCGCGGTGCTGCAGCGCCTGGAAGCTGCCGATCGCCTGGCCGAACTGCCGCCTCTGCCTGAGGTATCCCACGGTCATGTCCATCACGCCGCCACCAACGCCGAGCAGTTCGGCGGCGGCACCGGCACGCAGCGCGGCCAGGCTGCGCGACAGGCCCGGGCGGCCGCCATCCACCTCGCCTATCACCGAATCGGCATTGACCTCGACACCGTCGAAGCGCAGTCGCGCGGCCAGGCTGGCATCGGTCAGGCGCTCCACCTCCGCGGTGAGACCCGCCACGCCCTTCTCGACCGCGAACAGGGTGATGCCGTCCGCATCGGCGGTCTCGCCCGAGGTGCGGGCGGCTACCACGATCAGGTCGGCCACGTGCCCGTGCGCCACGAAGCATTTCTCGCCGGTGAGCCTGAAGCCGTTGCCGTGCCGCTCTGCCCGCAGCGCCACCCGTTCCGGCCGGTGGCGGGCAGTCTCGTCAACCGCGAGCGTGGCCACCGCGTCGCCCCGGGCGATCGCCGGCAGCCAGCGCCGCTTCTGCGCCACCGAGCCTCCGGCCAGCGCGGTGACCGCGCCCACGGCGGTGGCCAGGAAGGGCGAGGGCGTCAGGTTCCGGCCGATCTCCTCCAGCACCACCCCGGCTTCCACGTGGCCCAGACCGAGCCCGCCATCGGCTTCGGGTATCAGGATGGCGGTGAACCCCATGTCGCCGAAGCGCCGCCAGAGGCCGGGTGAGAAGCCGGTGGGGTCCGCCGCATCGCGTAGCGCGCGCAGGTGGCTGACCGGTGCCTGTTCTGCCAGGAACGGCCGCGCGGTATCGCGCAGCATGGCCTGCTCGTCGGTGAGGAACAGCGGCATCGCAATCAGGCTCCCGGCAAGTCCAGGATGCGTTTGGCGACGATGTTGAGCTGGACCTCCGACGTGCCGCCCTCGATGGAGTTGGCCTTGCTGCGCAACCAGGCGCGCGCCGCGGCACCGTTGTGCGACCGCTCGCTGTCCCACGCCAGCGCGTTCGAACCGCCGGACGCCACCAGCAGTTCGTGGCGCTGCTTGTTCAGCTCGGTGCCGAAATACTTCATCATCGACGGCTGGGCGGGGTGCGCCCGGTTTGCCTTCAGTTCGTCCACGAAGCGTTCCGACATCGCCCGGAAAGCCGCCGCGCGCACCTCGAAGATGGCGATGCGCGCGCGCAGCACGGGGTCGTCCAGCCGCCCGTCCGGCTCGGTGCCGACCGTGCCGGCGGCGATGCGCCCGAGAGCGGTCTCGCCATGGCCCAGACCCATGCCGGAGATCATCTCGCGCTCGTGGCCGAGCAGGTATTTCGCCACTTCCCAGCCGCGGTTCAGCCCGCCGACAAGGTTGGATCTGGGCACGGCCACGTCGGTGAAAAAGGTTTCGCAGAACGGCGAGTAGCCGGAGATCAGCAGGATCGGCTTGGTCGAGACGCCTGGCGAGTCCATGTCGAACAGCAGGAAGCTTATCCCGCCCTGCTTGGTCGTGGTGTCGGTGCGCACCAGGCAGAATATCCAGTCGGCCTTGTCGGCATAGCTGGTCCACACCTTCTGGCCGGAGACGCGGAAATGGTCGCCGTGGTCCTCCGCCCTGGTGGACAGGCTGGCCAGGTCGGACCCTGCGCCAGGTTCGGAGTAGCCCTGGCACCAGCGTATCTCGCCGCGGGCGATCTTGGGCAGGTGCTCGAGCTTCTGCGCCTCCGTTCCGTAGCGCAGCAGCGCCGGGCCGAGCATGGAGATGCCGAACGAGTTGAGCGGGTTGCGGCAGCCGAGCCCGGCCATCTCCTCGCGCAGCACCTTGGCCTGCGCCGGCGACAGCCCGCCGCCGCCGTATTCCCGCGGCCAGTCCGGCACCGTCCAGCCGCGCTCGCCCATGCGCCGCATCCACAGCTCCTGGTCGGCGCTGGCGAAGCTGGTGCGGCGTCCGCCCCAGCACACATCCGCTTCGGAGCGGAGCGGCGTGCGCATCTCCGCCGGGCAGTTCTCCTCCAGCCAGAGGCGTGCTTCGGTTCGGAACGCGTCAAGTTCTGTCATGCGGCTTACCTTCAAACGGCGGCGTGGTCCGGGACATGGTCCGGGTTCGCCGCTGCGCGCGCAGTAGAAGCAAGAAACCGCCCTGGCGTCCATACCGTGACTTCGAAACCGGCCTTGCAGGCTACTTCGAGGCAAACCGTTCCCTGCCGGAGACGGAACCAGAGACTTTCGTCTCCCGCGCCGGCGCCGTTTTGAAGCTTGCTGTTCCAGCTTGCCAGAACAGCGTGCGCCTGAGCGTTCCGTTCGTGCCCGCCGAGCTTGAATGCGCCAGGCATCGGCGATATCAGCAGGAACGAAGTGTTACGGCAAACCCTGTTTAGGACGCCTGCCATGTCGTATGACCCGCGCGCACGCAGTCCGTCAGCACGGCTCTGGCCTGCTGCCTCGTTGCCGGAAATCGAACGGCGCCTGTGCGGACCAGGTCAACCCCTGGAGGTCGAGACTGTCGAGATCAGGGGCGTACCCACGCGCGTGTGGAAAAATCAGCCGGCAAGCCTGCCTGTGCTGGCGCGCCTGGCGCGGCAGGCCTACGCGGAGCGTGTGTTCATCGTCCATGAGGACGAGCGGATAACCTACGAAGCATGGTTCCGCGCAGCCGCCGCCCTGGCCCGCGCGCTGCGTGAGCGCGGCGTGACCAAGGGTGACCGTGTGGCCCTGGCGATGCGCAACCTGCCCGAATGGCCGGTGGCGTTCTTCGCCGCAACCAGCCTGGGCGCCGTAGTGGTGCCGCTGAACGCGTGGTGGACGGGCGGCGAACTGCACTACGGGCTGGCCCAGTCTGAAACCAGCGTGCTGGTCTGCGACGCAGAGCGTTGGGAGCGCGTGCGCCCGCAGGCAAGCGCGCTGCCGCTGCTGCGGCACGTGATCGTGGCTCGGCCGGAACACACGCTGCAGGCGCCGGCGGCGGCCCTGGAGTCGCTCGTAGGCACGCCGGTCGGCTATGCCTCGCTGCCTGACGCCGACCTGCCTGACCCGGACGGGGACATCGCGCCCGACGACGACGCCACCATCTTCTACACCAGCGGCACGACCGGCCTGCCGAAGGGAGCGCTCGGCACGCACCGCAACATCCTGGTCAACATATTCGCTGCAAGCTACCTGGCCCAGCGCACGCGGCTGCGGCGCGGCGAGGAGCCGCCCGCCGAGCCGGCGCCCGCGGTGGGGCTGAACGTGGTGCCGATGTTCCACGTTACCGCGTGCATGGCGACGTTGATCCCCTCCATCGCCGGCGGCGGCACGCTGGTGTTCATGCAGAAATGGGACGCCGTGCGGGCTTTTGCGCTGATCGAGCGGGAGCGCGTCACCTACACCGGCGGCGTGCCCACAATCGCCTGGCAGTTGCTCGAACATCCCGAGCGCCACCGCCACGACCTCAGTTCGCTGGACAGCGTATCCTACGGCGGCGCGCCCTCGGCGCCGGAGCTGGTCCGCCGCATCGAGACCGATTTGCGGGCGGCGCCGGGAAATGGTTGGGGAATGACAGAGACGTCAGCGACGGTCACCAGCCACCGGGCGGAGGACTACCTGCACCGGCCGGATAGTTGCGGGCCGCCGCTGCCGGTCTCCGCCCTGCGGATCATGGACCCGGACGCCACGCGCGTGCTGCCGCCTGGCGCGGTGGGCGAGCTGTGGGCGTCCGGTCCGCAAGTGGTCAAGGGCTACTGGAAGAATCCTGAGGCCACCGCTGCCACGTTCGTCCGCGGCTGGGTGCGCACCGGCGACATCGCCCGGCTGGACGACGAGGGTTTCTGCTACATTGTCGACCGCGCCAAGGACGTGGTCATACGTGGGGGCGAGAACATCTACTCGTCCGAAGTGGAGAACGTGCTGTACGCGCACCCGGCGGTGACCGACGCGGCGCTGATAGGCATTCCGCACCGCACGCTGGGCGAGGAGCCTGCGGCGGTGGTCCACCTCGCCCCAGGCATGTCCGCCAGCGAGGCGGAGCTGCAGGCGTGGGTGGCGGGCAAGCTGGCGCGCTTCAAGGTGCCGGTAAGCATCCGGTTCAGCACGCAGACGCTGCCGCGCAACGCCAACGGCAAAATATTGAAGAGGGAGTTGCGTGATCTGTTCGCCGCGCGGCCTGGCTGCGACTGACCGGCTCATGCGCGTCACAGCGCATTTGTGCGAAATCACCCTGACGCCGCCAGCCTGATGGCTGCCCGTGCGCGCCACGGTTTCGAGTTCCGGCCGCGAGCCCCATCGAGAAGCGTAAACCGGACGTTGCACCCGGACCGCAGTCACGGCAAGCTGCCGCATCGAAGACAGTTCGAGCACCTCGGCGTGACGACCATACCGCGTCCACAAAACCGGGCGTGACATCAGGCCCGGTCCGCGCGAGCGCCAGCGACAAGAAAAGCAGGGGACGTCCGGTAGTGGAGGCCAGTCAGACACCAGCCGCACCGCCGGTCCGTAAGCTGGTGCTCGGCACCAAGCTCGCCTACGGGCTCGGCTCAGTCGCCTACGGCATCAAGGACGGTGGCTTCGCGAGCTTGCTCCTGCTGTTCTACAACCAGGTGATCGGCGTGCCCGCCAACCTGGTCGGCCTCGTCATCATGGTGGCGCTGGTGTTCGACGCGTTTGTCGATCCCATCGTGGGCCACCTGTCGGACCACACGCGCTCGCGGTTCGGCCGCAGGCATCCGTTCATGTACGCGAGCGCGATCCCTGTCGGGTTGCTGTACCTGCTGCTGTGGAACCCGCCCACCGGCTCGCACACGCAAACCCTGATCTACCTCGCCGTGGTGGCAATACTCGTGCGTACGGCGATCTCCTGCTACGAGGTGCCCTCGGCCGCGCTGGCACCGGAACTGACGGCGGACTATCACGAACGCACCTCCGTTCTCGGCTACCGTTACCTGTTCGGCTGGGGCGGCAGCATGGTCATGCTGGTGCTGACCTTCATGGTTCTCCTCGCACCTACGGCACGCTACCCGGTCGGCCAGCTCAACCCCGCGGGCTACCGGTCCTACGCCGTTGTCGCCTCGCTGATGATGACCGGCGCGATCCTCACCTCCGCCCTTTTCACGCACCGCGAGATACGCCATCTGCCCAGCGTGTCGCCAACGCGCACCAGCCTGCGGGGAACCTTGCGTGGCGTGGCCGCGACGTTGCGCAACAGGGCGTTCCTGACGCTGCTGGCGTCGGGCATCTTCGGCTTCACCGCGCAGGGCCTGACTTTCGCGCTGTCCACCTATCTCAACACCTATTTCTGGTTGTTCCCGGCGACGTCAGTGGCATTGCTGGCAGGCGTGTTGCTGGCCGGCGTCGCCATGGCCTTCGGGCTCGCCTCCCGGCTGTCGCGCAGCTTCGGCAAACGCGACAGCGCCGTCCTGGTCACCGTGCTCTACCCGTTTGTTGCGGTCTCGCCGTTTGCGTTGCGGGGCCTGGGGCTGTTTCCCGGCAACGGCTCGGCCATGCTGGTGCCGGCTCTCATGGCGGTCACCGCGTTGGCGACTGCGCTCGGCGTGGCCAGCGCAATACTCGGGGCGTCGATGATGTCGGACGTGGTCGAGGACGCGCAGATGCGCACCGGCGAGCGGTCCGAAGGCTTGTTTTTTGCCGGATCGTTCTTCATGCAAAAATGCGTCTCCGGGTTCGGGCTGTTCCTGTCGGGCGAGATACTCTCGCTGGTGCAGTTTCCGACCGGCGCCACGCCCGGCAAGGTGGCACCCCAGGTGCTCCACAACCTCGTCGTCAGCTACGTCGTCTCACTGGTCGCTCTCCAGCTGTTGGCGGCCTTTTTCGTCTGGCGGTTTCCGCTGGGCGGCAAGCACGCGCATGACGAGCGCGTGGCACGGCTCGCGGAGACGGCGTCGCACGCAAGGCAACGCCGTCGGCCCAGCCCCCAAACAGGTTCTAAGGACGACTGTCCTTAGCGGGGTCCAGGGGCAGAGCCCCTGGCCT
>CAHJWU010000023.1 GCA_903643085.1 Rhodospirillales bacterium | reverse complement strand
TGGTGGCGGCGCTGCTGCGGGTGGAGAACGCGCGCTGGGCGGCGACAGGCAAGAAGCTGGTGCACGGCGAGGAGCGGGTGTTCGAGGCGGATTCGCCGCCGCGCCTGCCGGCGCGTTCGGCGATCCTGCTGGGCGATACGGGGCCCTGGTACGTGGATGCGGCGACGGGAGCGGTGGGCAGGGTGAAGCTGCGGCAGAAGCGGCCCGCACCGCCGCCGCCGATCAACGTGCGGCCGCGGCTGGGGCGGCAGCGCGGGGTGTCCACGCTGGTGGCCACGGAAAGCGAGCGCGCGATCGTGGAGCGGCCGGTGACGCCGGTGATGCGCATGCAGCGTATGCGGGCGCCGGACGATTTCGGCAGGCTGGTGCTGATGGACGCGCTGATCCTGGACTTCGATTACGGCGGCACGCTGAGCGACGGCGACGACGAGCGGCAGTTCGTGCGGGTGGAAGGCCCGGGCGGGGCGAGTTTCGTCAGGCGCAACGTGGAGGCGGAGGCGGCCGCGGTGGAGTCGCTGCGCCAGGACGGGTTCACCATGATGCGTGTGGGCGACGGGAAATCCGCGCGCGGGCGGCGGGTGTTTGTCTATCGCGGCCAGGATGCCGGCGAGCGCTGGCACCATTTCGTCGTCGAGCGTGTGCCGGCGCTGGAGTCGCTGGGGTTCCGCAGCCTGATCGACCGCGATTTCGGCCCGCGTCTGGTGGAGCGCGTGGGCGAGTGGGACCTCAAGATACGCGACGTGGCGGTGAGTGCCGAGACGCCGGGCAATTTCTCGCTGGATTTCGGCATCGAGATCGACGGCGTGCGCATCGCGCTGCTGCCTGTGCTCAGCAACCTGCTGGCGCGCGGCGGAATGGATGCGGCGCAGGTGGTGGGCGAGGATTTGGTCACCACGCTGGAAGACGGCCGGGTGGTCAAGCTGCCGGCGGAGCGGATACGGCGGATGCTGGCGATCATGGGCGACCTGATCGAGGCCGCCGAGATACGCGAGGACACCATCGTTCTGCCGGACGCGGAAGCCGCCACGGTGGTGGAGCTGGAGCAGCTCCTGCTGACACGCTGGCAGGATGCTGGCAAGATACACGCCTATACCGAACGCTTCCGTGGCGAGACGGAAATACCGCACACGCCGGTGCCGGCCGCCTTCCACGGCGACCTGCGCCCCTACCAGAGTCAGGGCGTGGACTGGCTGCAGCATCTGATGGCGAGCCAGCTTGGCGCGTTCCTGGCCGACGACATGGGGCTGGGCAAGACGGCGCAGACGATAGCGCACATCACGGTGGAACACGCCAGCGGGCGGATGACGCATCCGGCGCTCATCGTGGTGCCGACGAGCCTGATCGCCAACTGGACGTCCGAGCTGGAGAAGTTCGCGCCCGGCCTCAAGGTGGTCGTGCTGCACGGGCTCGACCGCCACCGCAAGCGCGACACGCTGGAGCGTTATGATGTCGTCGTGACGACCTATACCGTGCTGACGCGTGACGTGCTGGAGATGAAGGAGCGCGACTGGCACATCATCGTGCTCGACGAGGCGCAGGCGATAAAGACGCCGGACGCCAAGGCCACGAAGGCGGTCTGCCAGCTCGACGCGCGCCAGCGCATCTGCCTGTCCGGCACGCCTATCGAGAACAACCTCGAGGAGCTGTGGTCGCAGTTCGCGTTCCTGATGCCGGGACTGCTCGGCGACAGGCGCGGGTTTTCCAAGCGGTTCCGCACGCCTATCGAGAAGAACGGCGACCAGCTCAGGCGCGTACAGCTGGTGCGCCGTATCAAGCCGTTCATCATGCGTCGCAAGAAGAGCGACGTGGCGACGGAATTGCCGCCGAAGCACACGATACTGCGGCGCATCACCCTGGCGCCGGATCAGCGGGAGCTGTACGAGACGATACGGGTGACGATGTACGAGAAAGTGCGCGAGCAGGTGGCTGAGCGCAGCCTGGCGCAGAGCCGGATCGTGGTGCTGGACGCGCTGCTGAAATTGCGCCAGGCGTGCTGCGATCCGCGCCTGGTGAAGTTGCGTTCCGCGCGCGAGATCGAGACCTCGAGCAAGCTGGACGATCTGATGGAGATGATCTCCGAAATGATTCCGGAAGGGCGGCGCATCCTGCTGTTCAGCCAGTTCACCTCGATGCTGGACCTGATGAAGCCGCGTCTGCGCGAGGCGGACATCCCGTTCGTGGAACTGCGTGGCGACACCATGAACCGCGGCGAGCCGGTGCGCAGCTTCGAGGCGGGCGAGGTGCCGCTGTTCCTGATCAGCCTCAAGGCCGGCGGGCGCGGCCTGAATCTGACCTCCGCCGATACGGTCATCCATTACGACCCTTGGTGGAACCCGGCGGTGGAGGATCAGGCCTCCGACCGGGCGCACCGCATCGGCCAGACGAAATCGGTGTTCGTCTACAAGCTGATCGCGGCCGATACGGTGGAGGAGCGCATATTGGAGCTGCAGGCGCGCAAGGCGGAGCTGGCCTCGCTGGCGTTCGGCGAGGGCGATGGCGAGGCGCAGGAGGGCGGCGACCTGGGCGGGCTGGATGCCGGCGACATCGACTTCCTGTTCGGCGACGGCAGCGAAAAGGAACGCGAGGCTGCATAGCGCGGCGGGTGCCGGGACGCCGCGGACAGGGAGCAATGGTCGCCCGGTCCTTTCTCCTGGAAAGACGGATTGCTTTGCCGATCGTGTTAACGCGGCATCAAATCGACCGTCTTAGATACTTCCGGTAAAAACATTTGCGGACGGCGGGCATGACAGTCGAGCGTACGAGCTGCGAAGCCTGCCGCGCTTCCAGGGATCTGCCGCCTTTCACCATGGCGTTCCAGCCGATCATTGACGTGCAGGAGCTCCGCATCGACGCGTACGAGGCCCTGGTGCGCGGTCCCGGCGACGAAAATGCGGCCACGATCCTGTCGCAGGTCACTGGGCAGAACGTTTACGCCTTCGACCAGGCCTGCCGCGTGCGCGCAATCGAACTGGCTGCCAGGCTGGGCATGGACCGCCAGCTCAGCATCAACTTCCTGCCGAACGCCGTCTACGAACCGCGCGCCTGCCTGCGCGCCACGCTAGATGCGGCTGCGCGCACCGGGTTCGACCCGCACCGCCTGACGTTCGAGATCGTGGAGAGCGAGGATGTGGCCGACACGCAGCACCTGCTGCGCATCATCACCGAGTATCGCAGGCAGGGTTTCAAGATTGCGCTGGATGATTTCGGCACGGGCTACTCCGGCCTGGCCCGCCTGGCGGATCTGCGGCCGGACATCGTGAAGCTGGACCGCGCCCTGGCGGCCAATTGCGACCAGGATCAGACCAGGCTGGCCATCGTGCGCACCATGGTCGTGCTGGCCGGCGAGATCGGCCTGAAGCTCGTGGTGGAAGGCGTGGAGCGGGCGGCGGAGGTGGCGGCGTTGCGTGATGTCGGCGTGCGCTACATACAGGGCTTCTACTTCGCGCGTCCGGCCCTCGAGCGTCTCGTCACGCAGGCGGAGATTTTCCCGCTGTTCGCCACGATGAGCGGAGCGCGCCGGGAGACCGCCGCCTGAGCAGGGCCTGACCGTCCGACGCTGCGGGAGGCTTGCCGGGTGCCGTCGCCGCCGTTTCGGCGTAGCTGGAGATGATTGTCTGCCCTCCGGACAGGACCCGCCTTTCAGGACGCCGCATGACCAATCCTTATCGCTTCATTCACCGCCTGCGTGTCCGCTGGGGCGAGTGCGACATGCAGGGTATCGTCTTCAACCCGCACTATATGGCGTTCGTCGACGTGGCGCTGACGGAGTACTGGCGCACTATCGGCCTGGTCTACCCTGACGGCTGGGCCGCCCAAGGCACGGATCTGTTCATGGTGGCCGCCAGCCAACGCTACGCTGACGCCGCCCGCTATGACGATCTGCTCGATGTGGCGTTGCGGACCGGGTATCTCGGCACGACCAGCCTGCGCTTCTGCTTCGAGATACGCCGGGAGGCGGCGGTGCTGTTCGAGGGCCAGGCGACCTATGTCGTCGCCGACCGGACAAGCCGCCGGCCGAGGCCGATCGGTTCTGCGTTGCTGGAGCGGATACTCGCCTTTGAGGCGGTTACGCCTGACCGCAAACCGGAAGTGCCAACCGGTAAGGGCGCTGGCACGGCAGAAAGCAGGCAGTACTCTTCTTGATTTCTGCTCCCCCCAAATCAGCAGCAGACGGATGTTTCCTGACACACGCGAGCCTCGGTAACGTCGGAGAGTAAGAGTTTTTTGCTTTTTTTTTGCAAAAAAGAAGGCCTTGCTGCTCCCGTTAGACAGGCGTGCCGAAACGAGACGTGATCATCGGCACAGAAGCTCATCTCACTCGCCCATCATCGTGAGTAACGCCGTCCGCTCCTCACGCACTGCCTCCGGATGCCGCACCGCCTGCAGGTCAAACTCTTTCAGCTCCTCCGGCACATACCAATGCAGCCTGTCTTCGTGATAGGCGCGCCAGACCGTCTCTGCGACGTCCACCGGTTGCAGCAGGCGCCACATGCCGTCCTTCGGCGCCTGGCTGCGCAGGGAGTCCGACAGGATCGGCGTGTCAATCAGACCGGGCAGCAGATCGGACGCGCGAACGCCGAAGCGCTTGAACTCGATCGAAAGCGCTTCCGTCAGACCGCGCACGGCGTGCTTGGTGGCGGAATACACGGCGATGCCCGCGGTGCCGAAGATGGCGGACGATGACGAGTTGATCAGGCACAGCGCGCCCGGTGTGACGCGCAGCAACGGCACCGCCGCACGCGTGCCGATCATCACGCCGAGGAAATTGATACTCACGATTTTCATGATGTCGGCCCAGGCCATCTCGTCGAACAGCCCGGCCAATGCGATGCCGGCGTTGCTGAACATCAGGTCAAGCGTGCCGCCGGTGGCTTGTCCGAAGCTTGCCATGGCCGCGTCGAAAGCGGCCGGGTCGGTCACGTCCAGGGCTGCGAAGATGCCGCACGCCTCGCCGATCTCGGCCTTCAGGCTGTTCAACCCGGCAACGTTGAGGTCATAGGCGCCTACGAACCAGCCGCGCGATGCGAAAAGTTTCGCGGTGGCCAGTCCCATGCCGCTGGCGGCGCCGGTGATGAAGATGGATTTGCGATCGTTCGACTGGCTCATGGCCTGCGCGTCCTCTGTGTAACGGGCAATCCTGCCGCGGCGTGCCAGGCCGGCAAGAGCCAGCACCGTAAGGAAAGCCGCTGGTGACGACATCCGACTTGCCGCAAGCGAGATACGCTCGCGTGCCAGGGGATGGCCGGCTGATCAAGCCCAGGCGCACGTGGCGTCCCTGACTGGTAATCCGGTCCACGTCAAGTTGCCGCTAAAGGCTGCCCTGTGCAACATGGCTGCCGAGCGGGTGACGCCATGATTCTGGCAAAATCGAACAAGGAGGCGTAACATCGACGGGACGTTGGACTACCTTGATCTTGTGGCGGAGTCACGGACGCTGGATGACAGCGCGTGCCGCCTGCAACTTCGCGTGGCCGTCTTGGCTGATGTCGCCACACAGCATCTTCGTCCCTTGCTGCAGGTTCTGTTCGCAAGAAGAGGCGCCAGAGCCGAAATCTATGAGGCTGGCTTCGACACGGCCGATGCGGAAGTCCTCGATCCGGGATCGGGCCTCTACAGGTTCAAGCCTGACATCATCGTATTCCTGAGCGGAAGCGAGGCGGCCAAGATCAGCTTGTACGCAGCCCATGACCGGAGCGCGTTTGTGACTGGCGCGGTTGGACGTATCACCGGGCTTTGGGAGAACGTGCGCAGCAACTGCGAAGCCAGGGTCATTCAGGCAAACTTCGTCCTTCCGTCAGAACGCGCGTTCGGAAACTACGAGCTGAAAGTGTCCCACTCCACAGGCTCGCTGTTTGCCGAGCTTAATGCCCGCATCATCGAAGCGGCGCGCGAGGCGGGGCATGTGCTGCTATGCGATCTCGACCACCTGGCGGCCGAAATCGGCCGCCGTAACTGGGCCGACGAAACTCTGTGGCACCTCTCGAAAGGGCTCTGCCGCCTCGACTATCTGCCCCTCGTCGCACAGGCGCTCGTCGATGTCGCCATGGCTGCACAAGGCCGGATCATCAAATGCGTGGTTCTGGATCTGGACAACACGCTGTGGGGCGGCGTGATCGGCGACGACGGGCTGGCCGGCATCGAGCTCGGTGATCTCGATGCGGGCGAGGCGTTCGTCGCGCTGCAGCGGTTCCTGAAGGAGCTGAAGCGGCGTGGTGTGATACTCGCTGTCGTCAGCAAGAATGAGGAGGCGGCCGCATTGGCGCCGTTTCGCGAGCACCCGGATATGGTGCTGCGCGAGGACGACATCGCCGTGTTCATCGCCAACTGGGACAACAAGGTGGACAACATCAGGCGAGTTCAGGAAGTCCTGAACATCGGCTTCGATTCGATGATGTTTCTCGACGATAATCCTTTCGAGCGTGGTCTGGTTCGCGACCTTCTGCCCGAAATCGTCGTCCCGGAACTGCCGGAGGATCCGGCGCTGTTTTTGCGGGCTATCGGCGATCGCGGATTGTTTGAGACAGCATCGTACTCATCCAATGATGCCGAGCGCGTGGCGCAGTACCGTGACGAGGGTTCGCGCGAGCGGATGCGCGCGGGCTTCACGAACATCGACGACTACCTGCGGTCGCTCGGCATGACGGCCCGCCTCGAGCGGTTCAAGCCGTTCAACCTGCCGCGTATCGCCCAACTCATCCAGCGGTCCAACCAGTTCAACCTGACCACGCGGCGGCACGGCGAGGCGGCGTGCGCCGCGATGATGGACGATCCGGCCGTTGTGCCCCTGACGGTGAACCTGGCGGACAAGTTCGGCGACTACGGCCTGATCTCGGTCGTGATCCTGGTCCGTCAGGACGCGTCGCTGGAGATCGAGACCTATCTGATGAGCTGCCGGGTGTTGAAGCGGGGTGTCGAGCAGTTCGTGATGAACCACATCTTCGCGTATGCCGCGCGCGCGGGGGTGGAGCGCGTGATCGGGCGGCATGTGGCAACAGTCAAGAACGCCATGGTGAGCGGTTTCTACGCAGAATTCGGCTTTCAAAAGCTGGGCGACGATGGTAACGGCACCGTCACCTGGGGTTTGGCACCCTCGCTCTACACGCCCCGCCCTGCCTTCATGGCGTCCCAAACGATGGAATTGTGACCCGATGGATCGCGCGGCCGTGATCGAGAGACTGACCGGCATTTTCCGCAAGACCTTCGGCGAGCCAGGCCTGGTGCTTGACGACGCGATGACGTCCGATGACGTGAATGCGTGGGACTCGCTGACGCATATAAACCTGATCCTGGCGGTGGAGCGCGGCTTCAACCTCCGGCTGAGCATGCGCGAGTCGCGCGGCATGAAGAATGTCGGCGACATGATCATGCTGCTGGAGAAGAAGGCGGCCTGACATGTTCACCTCGCTGCCGTTTTATGGCGAGCTGACAGCCGCATTGCTGGTGTTCTACGTCTTGCCTGGCGCCTGGCGCGTGGCGGGGCTGGTGGCGATATCGTCCGCCCTCTATCTTTCACTGGCGTCAGCCTGGTTCTGGCTTCTGATCGTCCAGGGGCTGATCGCCTACGCCGCGGGGATCGGCCTTTCCAGGGCGAAAAGCGGTCCGGCCCGCCGCGTGATCGTGACTGCAGGGCTGCTGCCGGTCGTGGGCGCGCTGGTGCTGTTCAAGCTCAACGTCGCAGTACGAGGCGTCCTGCTGCCCCTCGGTATTTCCTATTACACGTTCAAGCTGATCAGCTACGTCCTGGAAGTGTTCTGGGATGAAGAAGCCGTGGAAACGCGGCCTGTCTGCTTCGCCGCCAGCGTCACCTTCGGTCCGCAGATGATCAGCGGCCCGATCCAGCGGCCGTTGGACTTCCTGCCGCAATTGGCCAGGCTGCGTGCGGGCACGTTCGACAGGAACCTCTTCGACGCCGGGCTGGCCTCGATCGTTCAGGGTCTGATGCTCAAGCTGCTGATCGGTGACCGGCTCGGGGCCTTCATCGCCGCCGTGGATGCGCGGCCGGCTGACTATGCCCGTCAGGTCCTGTTCGTCCTCGCCGCCTGCTACACACTGCAATTATACGCCGACTTCAACGGCTACACGAAGATCGCCATCGGCATCGGACGATTGTTCGGCATTGAAAGTCCGCAGAACTTCGCGGCACCTTTCGCAGCCTGGAACATCCAGGAGTTCTGGCGCCGCTGGCACATCAGCCTGAGCAGCTGGACCGCCGATTACATCTTCGCGCCGCTGCGCATGGCATCGCGTGATCTTGGTCAGGCCGGCCTGATACTGAGCCTGTCGGCCTCGATGGTGATCATCGGCCTGTGGCACGGGTTCACACTGCCGTTCCTGATGTTCGGCGTGCTTCATGCCGGCTACATGAGCGTCTCGGCCCTGACCCTTCCCGCGCGGCAGAAGCTGCTGGCGCCGTACCGATGGCTGCGGCCGTTGCGTGCGATCGGCGGCATGGGCATCGTGTTCATCCTGATGACGTTCTCCCAACTTTTCTGGCAGGCCCGCTCAATAGGATCAGCCCTGCTGCACGTCCGTCTGCTGAGCGGCTACGTTCCGGCGGGCAGCCTCGCAATGTCAGACATGCGTACGGACATCGCCGAACCGGTGTTCATCTGCATGGCGGTCGCGCTGTATCACGGCCTCGGCGCACCTGGCTGGGCAACGCTGGCAGGTCCGATCGACCGCGCCGTCCCGAGATGGGTGACAGGCGGCGTGTCGCTGCTTGTTCTGTCCGCCTTGAGCACCGAGGCGGGCAGTTCGTTCATCTATGGGCAGTTCTGACATGCCCACCCATGTGCGGGCTGACACGGCCGACGATTTCGGTCTTTCCTTTCACCATATGGGTCTGGCACTGCCCGACCCTGCGCCCGCCGCGCTGTTTCTTCGTGGACAGGGCTATGGGCAGGTCGCCGCAGTCAGAGACCCGTTGCAGCAGGCCGATCTCTCTCTGTGGAGTCATCCGAGTGCACCAGCGGTTGAGGTGATCTCACCCGTGACCGCGGGCGAGGGACCGGTCGCGGCGATCCTGGAGACACGTCCTGACGGTCTGGTCTACCACCTGTGCTACACGACGCTGGATTTGGCGGACACGCTGGACCGCGTGGAGCAGAGCGGCCTTCGTCCCTTCGAGGTGAGTCCACCCAAGCCGGCCGTGCTTTTCGGCGGCGAGCGCGTGTCGTTCTACATGATACTGGGACTTGGATTGATCGAACTTATCGAGGGCCGTGGTCATTGCCCAGCCTCTTGAGTCGCGTGCCGCGGTCGCAAGAGCCGAGGGCGATGCACGCCACGCCGCGTGTTGGTGCACACCCGGCGAAGACGGTGCTGCTCTCTGTCATGCTGTTCTTTCTTCTCGACGGCATGCTTTTCCGAAGCGGTCTTTACGCAAGGTTTCAGCAGCCGAATACGCCCTCTGGTTCAATGGCGGCGATCATCCGCTTCACGAGCGCCGCTCCCACCGATCCCCGCCGGACCGTCCTGGTGATGGGGAGCTCCAAAACGGAGTACGGCTTCGGCGCCCGGAACGTGGAAGAGGATTTTCCAAACGCGCCGATTCAGCCGGTGATGGGTGCGTTTCCAGGGTCCAACGAAGAGTACTGGTACTACGCGCTCGAGCGGATCGACCCGCACCACAACCGCTATGCAGCTGTCGTGATCCCTCTGCCGGGCTACAAGATCGGCCCGCTGAACGAAGGCTTCAGCAATTCCTACAGCGCGGCGCAGATGCTGATCCCGGTCGTTCCGTTGTCCGGGCTGCGCGCGTTCCTGGGTGATTTCAGCGAACCTAGCTTGCGCTGGCGTGCGGCAGTCCTGGCGCTTGCGCCAAGCCACCTGTACGCAGCCGACCTTGAGGATTTCCTGCTGCATCCGGTGGCGCGCCTGAACGCGGTGCGGTCACGCGAGGCAGCCGGCGTGAACTACCTCTACATCGACCCGCCACACACCGATACGATGGACGGGCTGGCCATCGACCCGCGATCCCGGAAAGTCGTGAAATATCCGGCACGCTTCAATGTCTTGTTCAGGGACGACATGGATCAGCGGTTCGTCGCCCCGTTGCCGGAGCAGGCACTCAAGCAGACGGCACGAAACGCCGCGTTTTCGGCCAAGTGGCTGGGACGGATCGCGGAATCCTACAAGGACAGCCGTACGAAACTCATCTTCATCGACATGCCCCACCAACCTGTGGACCTGCCCGCTCACCAGCCGGTCGCCGGTGCACCCGACATACGTGACATGCTGCCCAAGCAGGCCAACATATTCGTGCTGCCTGCGGACATGTTCTCTGGCCTCCAGCAGCCGCATTACTTCATCGACCTCGATCACATGAACATCTACGGCAAGGAGCTGTTTTCCAGAAAGCTAGGCCAGGCCATCATCGATGTCGTGGTCCACGGAACGCATCCTTCTCACACCCTGCAGCAGTGTGAGGCGGAACAGCGACAAGGCCCGGGAGACAATACGAACCTGACGCGCAAGCCCGGCGATTCACCGGACCTGCAGAGTCGGTGCATGCGTTAGAGGGGACGCGGGGATGTCATTGATTCTTGTCACCGGAGGCGCCGGCTTCATCGGCTCGAACGCCGCGCGTGCTTTCAGCCAGGCTGGATGCGACGTGGTGGTGAGCGACCGCCTGCGTGCAGGCGGGAAATGGCGTAACCTGCTGGGCGTCCGCCTGCACGACATCATCACCCCGGACGCGCTCGAGGCGTGGCTGGCACGGCACGCCGGCCAGGTGCGCGCCGTGCTTCACCTGGGCGCCGTGTCGGCGACGACGGAGACCGATGTGGATCGCATCGTGCTGGACAACATCAGGCTGTCGCTCGACCTGTGGTCCTGGTGCGCTCACACCGGCACGGCTTTCATCTACGCGTCGTCTGCCGCCACCTATGGCGACGGTGCGCAAGGTTTCAGCGATGACCAGGATCCGGCTTCGCTGGCGCGGTTCCGGCCGCTCAACGCGTATGGCTGGTCCAAGCACATGGTGGACTGCCGTATCATGGCGGACGTGGCCGGCGGCCGGGCCGTGCCGCCGCAATGGGCGGCCCTGAAGTTCTTCAACGTCTATGGACCGGGAGAGGATCACAAAGGCGCCATGCGCTCGGTGATCAACAAGATCATCCCCCCGGTAAGGGAAGGCGGTGCCGTTCGGCTGTTCAGGTCATACCGTCCGGACTACGCGGATGGCGGCCAGTCCCGCGATTTCGTACATGTGGACGACGCGGTGTCCGTCATGCAGTGGCTCGTGGGCAATCCGGCCGTCTCGGGAATTTTCAACGTCGGCAGCGGACTGGCAAGAAGCTGGAACGACATGGCGCACATCGTCTTCGCCTGCCTTGGCCGCCGGCCGGCGATACACTATATCGACATGCCGGACGATGTCAGGGCACAATACCAGTATTTCACCCAGGCACCGCTGCAGAAACTGAGGTCGGCCGGGTGGAACCGTCCCACGACCTCCCTCGAGGAGGGCGTCGCCCGCTACATCGCCGCCATTGGCTGATGGCCAGGCTCGAAGCATCGTGATGCGCATCGCCTTCATCGGCAACTGCCAGGTCGAGAGCTTCGCCGTCTCGGCCCGCCACATGCTCGGCGATGCCGAGATCTCCGTGTTCGACTACTCGCAAAGTTATTCTCGCGACGAAGAGGCGCGCCGGCGCTACGCGCTGGGGTTGCACAGTACCGATTACGTCTTCGCGCAGACGGCAACCTTCACGCACACCTCCGAACACGACCTGCGCGAGCTTCTGGGCGACAGGCTTGTCACGATCGCCAATTTCTATTTTCGCGGGCTGTTCCCTGACAGCTGCTATGTCGGCGATTTCACCGCCCGGCTGGACGCTCCGAGCACCCTGCACAGCGTCATCGTGCTGGACGGCTTCCGGCGCGGCCTTTCCGAGGAAGCCGTCTGCGCGAATTTCAGCAACGCGAGCCTGGCTGCCCTGGGCCTGGCCGATTCGTGGTCGTCCTCGATGGCCGAGATGCGCGCGCGCGAGGCAGGCGGCGTGCTGGACGTAAGGCTGGGTGACCTGATGGAGGAAGCCTGTCGGCGCTACCCCGCCTTTTTGACGATGAACCACCCAAGCGGCCGTCTCGTCACGGAATACTTCTGCAAGGTCCTCGATCATGTGGGCCTTCGATATCGCAGACCCGCCGAGGACACCTATCCCGATGCGCTCGCGCGGCACGACATGGTGCCGATCCACGATTTCGTGGCGGAGCTTTACGAGCTACCCTACCGCACGCAGCAAAGCTGGAAGATAAACGCGCTCGGCGGCGCCACGTCACGGGAAGATTATGTCAGCGCCTGCTTCGCGGCCTATGCGCAGCAAGACCCGGCCAAGTTGCTGGTCCACTCGCCCACGGATCTGGTGGCCGCGCTGCGCGCCTCCGCCTTCCGCCACCTGGTGGAGCATGACGGCGCGGCGGCCGCCCGTCACCAGTGCGTGCCGGACATGTCCAGACGCTCCCGGGAAAGCAGGCTTTCCGGCAGCCTGGCTCACGCGTTGCAGCCTCTCGGGACCCTGTTGGCCGGGGTTTCAGCCGCCGCCCAACCGCGCGCGACGGCCGGGACGACCGATTCCGGGTTGCAGGGTCTCACCGAGCGTCTGCGAACGATGGAACAGGCTGCGCGCCAGGCGGAGGCCGCGTCGCGGGCGGACATACTCGCCGGCATCGGCGGCCTGCGCGACCGTCTGGACGGCTTGCACCGCCTCGCGCGCCTTGCTGTGGGCCTCGCGGTACTGGTTCTGGTGCTTGAACTGGCACACCTTCTCCTCGCCCGCTGACCGCACGCCCGGCCGCAGGAAACATCCCCCCTGAAAAAGACGTGTTGACCGGACGGCCACCTTATGGCCGTAGGGGGGAACGTCGTCGGAGCATGATCCGGTCATGTCGCTGCCCCCGGTCAGGTGGCGCATCTCACGCCAGCCTGCGTTACGCATAACACGTAGCAGGCAGTCCTTTCCCGACACAGGTCCGAACTTCTGCCTGCCCGCGTTCGCGGCGTCCGGATGCACCGAAGCGGCGCGGCCCTTGCAGGACGAAAATTTTGCTTCTTTTTTCGCAGAAAGAAGGCCTTTCTTGCTTGCCCGGGAGTCAACCTCACAACGGGCTGGTATTGCTCTGGCGGACCACTCCCGTTGGTCGGATAATGCGCCAGTTGAGAGAGGGTTGGACCTGTGGACCAGATTTCAGACACAGGGTCGCGTGTCGGCCAGGTGGATCGATGGTCGGATAGCGCGGCTTATCGCGCTATTCTTGGCAGGGCCGTCATCGCCTCCATCCTGGTGATGAAGGTCGACCACATCGGCGATTTCATCCTGAGTTTTGATGCGTTGGTGGCACTGCGACAGGCATTTCCGCGGGTCAGGCTGGAGCTGCTCTGCGCGCCCTGGAACGAAGCGCTGGCGCGGTCGCTGGATTTGTTCGACGACGTGCACACGATCGCCTTCTTCAACAAGCGCGCAGATGGCGATGTGCCGTCCGATCGCGTCGCGCGCATCAGGGACCTTCCCAACAGTCACTATGATCTAGCGATCGACTTGCGCGTGGACCCGGATACGCGCGTGCTGCTGCGCCATATCAGCGCCACGTACCGCATGGGGTTCGAAAGCGAGCCGGAAAACGAGATCCTGACGGTGGCTTTGCCGCATCGCCTGCCGGAGCGGTTCCACGAGAACATCGGCATGCACCAGACGATGCTGATGCTGCGACTGGCGCGCACGGCAGCCGACCTCTTCAACCGCACCGACGACGTGGCGCGCCTGCTGCTCGGCCGGGTCGCCCAGCCGTTCGAGATCGATCTGACGGCCGCGCAGGACCGCATGCTGGTGGTCTGCAACACGTCGTCCGGCCGCGCGGTGAAGAACTGGCCGGCGGACCGTTTCCGTCGCCTGATACGATGGCTTGCCGTGGACATGGACGCAGTGGTGCTGCTGGTCGGCGGTGGCGACCAACTGGCCGAGACCGGCGACATCATCCAGTTCTGCGGCAGCGGCAACGTGATCTCCGCGGTCGGGCGCACCACCATAGGCCAGGCGGTGAACCTCGTCTCCCAGGCATCGCTGTTCATCGGCAACGACAGTGGGCTGACGCATGTCGCCGCGCGCGTGGGCATCCCGACGGTGGTGCTGTTCTCGGGGATTGACCCGCCTGTCATGTGGGCTGCGCTGGGGGACCGCGTGACATTGCTGCGCGTGCCGGTGGCGTGCTCGCCCTGCCACATCCTGCATTTCGAGGAATGCATCAACGATCATTCCTGTATGCGCGATCTCTCCGAGGCGAGCGTGCGCGTGGCGGTGCGCCGCCAGTTGCTGGCGGCCGCACGCTATGGCCGGCCCGATCCGGCCCGACAGGCCCGCGGACGGCACGGCAACGCGGCTTTCCAGGGGTGGGCGAGCGGGCGCGGCGAAGAGGTGCCGCAGCGCTACAGCCAGAACATCGACCGGTACGAGGCCGCCGGCGGAGAGTTGCGTATCGCGCAATTGCTGCAGGGCTTCACCCATAACAGTCCGGGTAACCGGGGCGACCTGAACCGCTTCTACACGCTCGCACTCGTCTTCGATCAGATCATCAAGGAAAAGCTCCACGGCGACGTCGCCGAACTGGGCGTCTACAAGGGCAACACGGCCTTCATGCTGGCCGGCCTGGCGCGGCAGACCGGGGCCATCGCCTACCTGCTCGATACGTTCGAGGGTTTCAGCGAGGAGGACCTCTCGGGCGTGGACGGCAACAAGATGATGGAGTTTGCCGACACGTCTCTGGAACAGGTGCGCGCGCTGGTGGGCGAGGCCAATGTGCGCTTCGTGAAAGGCTTCTTCCCCGATACCAGCGACCAGCTCCCGGCGGACGCACGTTTCAGCCTGGTGCACATAGATTGCGACCTGTACCAGCCGTTCCGCGCCGCGCTGCACTTCTTCTACGACAGGCTGGTGCCCGGCGGATTCCTCGTGATGCATGACTATTCCAGCCTGCACTGGGATGGCGCGGAGCGCGCCGTGGATGAATTCTTCGCCGACAAGCCGGAATCCGTCGTGCCGGTCCCCGATGGGTCAGGCACCGTCATCGTGCGCAAATCGACGCCAGTCGACCGGTTCTCGAACTGGTTCGTGCAAGGCAGGATACCGGGCTTTGCCAATGCGTGGGTCAGTGCCAGCACGCAGGAGGTGCGCGTGCAACTCACCTCGGGCTGGTCGCAGCCGGAGGAGTGGGGCACGTGGGGCATCGGTCCGTCGCACATACTGGGGCTGCTTCCCACGCAGCGGCCGCTGAGCGGGATCGAGCTGGCGGCCGAGAGCATGGTGGTGCTGTCGCCCGGCCGGCGCGAGCACCTCAGCGTAAGCGTGCTTGTCGATGGTGAACTTCTCGACGTGTGGGAGTATGATTTCGCCCATAACAGAGGGGTGCGAAAAGTGACGATCCCGCGGGAGAAGATCAGGCTGCGCCAGGGCGTGCCTTTCCTGGACCTGGAGTTCCGCCCCTCCGCATGGGATTCGCCCAACGAGCTCGATCCGGAGATACCCGACATGCGACCCTTGGGATTAGGGCTGGTACGTTTCCGGCAGCGCCAACTCTGAACACGCGCGCCTCGCCGGCAACCCGGCACCTGCAGGGCCCGGCTGCCGTGCGGGGCCGCTACGCATCGAACCCAGGCAAGCTGGCGAATGGATGAACATGTTGCGCCGTCTCGTAAGATCGTATTTTCGGCTACGCTACTTTCCACGCCACATATTCGCGGCGTTCACCGGCCTGTCGGACGCGATAGCGGACCTGCACCGACACGAGCAGGAAGTGATCGAACGGCTGATGTCCGCCCATGAGGAACGACTGGCCAGGATACACGAGGAGATCGCTGGCTTCTGCGACGACGCGATCCGCGCGATGATGGCGGAATCGGCCAGCATCGCCTCCATAGACACGCGCATCCAGGCACTCCAGCACGGGCTGCAACGTCTGGAGAGCGGCACCATCGACGCCCAGGGCCGGCTGGCCGCCCTACAGAAATCATCTGAACCTGCGAACGGCCATGCCGGTCCAAGGGCAGACGACCCTGGCGCGATCGCTGCGCTGACGGAACTCGTGCGCCATCAGGCTGCGCAGATGGACCATCTGAAGGCCCTGGTCATGCAACAGTCGCGATTGCCGCCCGCGCCGGCAAACACCGCAGTAGCGCCCGAGGCAGCCGATCAGATGGCGGGGGACGATGGCCGGCTAAGCCGCGCCTGATGGACGCACGCGCCTCCGAGCCCGTTCTCAGCCACGCAGGCCCAGACGGCAGGATTTCGTTCGCGACAGGGCGCGGCGCCGGGGTCGCCAGGCTCGCCTTCATAGATTTCCTGCGTGCCGTCGCCATTCTGCTCGTGTTCATCAGGCACTCCACCGAGGTGTTCGTCCCCTTCGGCCATGGCGGCCGGTTCCTCTACCAGCTGGGCGGCACCTTCACCTTCGGGACCCTCGGGGTGATCGTCTTTTTCGCAATCAGCGGTTTCCTCATCCCGTCCAGCCTGCACGGGCCGAAGCTGGCGGGGTCGGTGCGCTACGTGACCGGCCGCTTCTTCCGGCTTTATCCGGCCTTCGCCGTCTCCGTCCTGCCTTCGGTTTTCGCGCATTTCTGGCTTGGTGGCCGGCCGTTCTCGTGGGACCAGATCGGGCTCAATTTCACCATGGTGCCCCGGCTGTTCGGCGCCACCCTCGCCAATGGTGCCTACTGGACGCTGGAGGTGGAGCTTGCCTTCTACCTGATCTGTCTGGTGCTGTTCCTGGGCGGCCTGCTTGCCGAAGGGTTCTGCCTGGCAGCCATCACGCTGGTCGCATTCCTGGTGTTCCAGTCATCGCAACAGCCCATCTTCGGTGGGCTGTTCAACCCTGTCCTGTCTGGCGAGGCCTTCTTCTTCAACCTCAACATCGCCGTCCTGTTCTGGGGCGCCGTGCTGCGGCTTTGGTGGGACGGCACGCGACTCAACGCCGCGACCGCACTGGTGTTCTGGGGTTTCGGGGCGTTCTGGATACTCTGGCGCCCGGCCTGCCTGCTTATGGCTTTCGCCTCGCATCATATGGCGGGCATGGATACCAAGATCATCAGCGCGTACAGCCTAGGAATGTTCATCTTCCTGGCGGCCGTGTTGCATGGCGGCCTGCGCCACCCGATCATGCTGTGGATCGGGCGGATCAGCTACTCGTTCTATCTTCTGCATGGCGTTGTCATCCACACGTGCAATTACGCGCTGAACCAGCATCCGGCCTGGCGAGCCGCCAATGCGGGGCTCATCTGCTTTGTCGTGCTGCTGCTGTCGCTCGCGGCGGCGCAGCTCTCCTACCGCCTGATCGAACAGCCAGGCATACGGCTCGGGCGGCGGATCACCCGCTCGGCACTGGCGTGGCTTGCGCGCACCACGATCGGGGAGAGTTCTGCGGTGAGTACTTTGCGCCGGCTGTTGCGGCCGCTTCACGTACGGCGGATGGGAGACCGGAAAGCAAGCAGCCCGTGAAACAGGAGGCGCAAAAGCTTTTGTTCACGTGCGTTTGAAACAGGCGGGTGGAAACAGAAGCAAGACGCTGTTACCTGCGCTGTCATGGATGGTTGGCGCCTATATCTCTGTCACGCGCGCCTGACGACCGCCCAGCGATTGATCGCACGCCGCACGGGCATCTCGAAACCGTGGAACGACACGGCCGACAACGCCAACGACAACGCCAGCGGCCACAACATGCCATGCAGGCGCTCGCCGGGCTGCCACGGCCAAAGCCGTTCGGCCAGGGACAGGCCGGGGACGTGCCAGAGATAGAGTGAGTACGAGATGGCACCGAGATAGTGTATCGGGCGTGCTGCGAGTATGCGCGCCGTGACGGTGCGGCCGTCCATCAACCCCAAAATCAGGAACGGCACGATGATCACCACGGCGGAGGATGCCAGCAGGCCGAACCACTCCGAAGCGGCGACGGCCAGGAAACCCAGCGCCAGCGTGTCGGTGATCGTCCCGAGGAAAGACGCGGCCTCGCGATGGGCGAAATAGAGCAGATAGGCCAGCCAGCCTGCGCCGAACATCGTGCCGCCGCGTATCAGCGGCACGAACAGCGCCAGCGAATAGGCCGGCTGCGGGTAGCCCGGATCGTTGATGTTGGGCGTGAAGAGTTTCGCGAACACCACGAACGACACCGCGCCCAGCGCTACCATGGCCAGCACGATGGCACCTGCATCCATGCGCCGCGCGCGCCGGGTGAGCGCGAACAGCGGCGGGAACACCACCACGTAGCAGGCGGCTTCGACGGAGATCGACCACGCGGAGTCGTTCCAGCATCCCATCGCCCCCGGGACCGGCCCCAGGGACGGCAACGGGATTTCGGAAAGCAGCGTGGCCTGCCGGACGAACTGGATCAGCAAATCTGCGGCGGAGTGTTGCGGGAAACTGCCGACCTGCCATGCCAGGCTGTAACAGAGTGTCACCAGCGTGGTGAGCAGAAACAACGGGTACACGCGCGCAAAACGCGCGACGAAGTAAGCCCGCCAACGCAACCTGCCGACCCGTCCGGCGCCGTAGACCAGGCAGAGTGTGAAACCGCTCAGGCAGAAGAACAGGTCGACCGCAGGATTGGCGAAGCTGAGCAGGCGTAGGCCGGGGATCTGGTTCAGCCCGTAATGGCTCAACGCCACATCCAGCGCGACGATGCCGCGCAAGCCGGTGAGCTGGCGTATGTCACCGCGCAACGGCGGGCCTTCGGCAAGATCGGAAAACGGCAGGCCTGCAGGGAGGGTGTCGCGGGCTGGCGCGCCGTCATTGCCGTCCATGGTCAGGAAGGGCGGGGTGGCCGCGCTCAACATGTCCGGTGTGCCTGCATCGCGGCTGTCTTGCATAGGTCAGCATAGGGCCGCAACTTCACGGCGGGGTGGCTGCTCCAGGAAGGATGCGCGTGTTGCGGTCGTCCGGGCTCGTGATGACACGCGCCGTCGCCGCAGCGCGGCGGCAGCACGCGCCGTCCGCTCTGCTCTTGGTAGTGTCCGTCAAGCTGGTGTAAATTTGGGTGTGTTTGAGGCGGCCGCGGATCATGCGGCTTGGGTGGTAATTTG